>JAHJHM010000181.1 GCA_018823915.1 Candidatus Omnitrophota bacterium | reverse complement strand
GGAATCAAGGAGATATCCGCCATGGGCTAAAAAACAAGGTTTTGAGGGAAGTAGCTATCTTACATTTACTTTGTTATCTAGCGGGATGATTCAGGATATTAAGATTGTTAACTCCTCAGGATTTGATATTCTTGATAAAGAAGCAATCGCTACAATTAAGAGGGCCGCGCCATTTATGCCAATCCCAGAGAAATTTAATCGCTTTAATCTGAAAATGGAAGTAGCTCTTGTGTTTCAGCTAGAATAATGGCGGAGTCAAGTTAACTTTTTAGATTATTTTTTATTTATTTGACTTAAGCGCGTAACTTTGATATATTTAATAAACTCTGTTAGAGACGTGTCTCTAACAGAGTAAACTAAAATTACCCAGTAACAATGGGAAAGGAGGTGAAGGTTATGAATAAAGGTGAATTAATCAACGAAGTAGCAAAAGTTGCCTGTTCCAAAAAAGAAGCAGAGCTAGTAGTAAAATCAGTTTTGGACACAATCGGCAAAGAATTAAAGAAGAAGAAAGAGGTAGCTTTAATTGGCTTTGGAACATTTAGAGCAGCGAAACGAAAAGCAAGAATTGGCAAGAATCCTCAAACAGGAGAAAAACTAAAAATTCCTGCCAAGTGGGTTCCTGTGTTTAAAGCAGGGAAAGCATTGAAAGAGTTAGTAAGATAAAATAAAAGGGCAGGCGTTTAGTCTGCCCTTTTATTGTTTTCATCTGATTTATACGTATCAGCTTTATTGATGAAGGTTTTATTAGCTGGCTATAATGTTGATGCGCAAGTCTTGCGCCAATTGCAAGAACAAGCAGGCCAGCGTCAAGATTTAACTCCTGAGGTGCTTTCCGCCGCCTACGCGCGTATAAGCCGCGACCCCCGCCCGATTGATGAAATTAGAAAAGATGCCAGGGATGAAGTAGAGCAATCCCGTAAATCCAATAAAACGATTATTTTCAAAATGGGGCATCACTCTGTCGCAGAGCATGCAGTATTTAATTTGGATATTTTGGGAGTTTCCCGTTTGGCTATGGAGGAAATAGAAAAATTCCGGCTTTCTTCTTATACTGAAAAATCACAACGTTATATTACTTTAGATAAAGGATTTGTTATCCCGGAAGAAATCAAAGAAACAGGTTTTCAGGATATATTTACGGGTATGGTTTGTAAGCAGAATGAAGCATATGTGAATCTTTTTGAAAAATTAAAAATTCATGTTTTTAAAAAACATAAAGAGTTAGCTGGTAATTCTAAAAATCATAATTTGCTTTTAGGTTGGGCAAAGGAAGATGCGCGCTATATAACTTCTCTATCTACAGAGTCTCAAGTTGGCCAAACGATTAATGCCCGCAGTTTAGAATTGTCTCTAAGAAGATTCGCGTCACATCCTTTAACCGAAGTTAGGAGGCTGGGTGAGCTAATTTATGAACAGATTGTTGAGATTGCCCCTTCGATTATTTTATTTTATCAAGCTAATGACTTTGACAGCAAAACTTATCCCCAGTTAAAAGAGCTTGCCGAAGAAATTATTGCAGAGAGCGGAATTTATATCTTACCGCCGCATCAAGAAGTGCAATTGGTTGAATTTACCTCTGGCGGCGACATTGTTGTCGCTGCTTCTTTACTACATGCTTCAACCAGTTTTCCTTACCAGCAGTGTCTGGATAGTGTAAGAAATTTATCGCAGGAAAACTTAATGAGGATTTTTAAAACTGCCTGGAGTAACTTGCAGTTTTATGATTCTCTCCCGAGGGAATTTGAATATGTAAATCTTACCTTTAATATTGTATTGTCTGCTGCATGTTTTGGGCAACTTAAAAGACATCGCATGGCAACACTTACTTCTCAGCCCTACAACCCGCAGTTGGGCATTACTGTTCCTGAGGCAATTAAAGAAATCGGTATGGAGGAGTATTTTAGGGAAATTGTTGAGAAGACCAATGAAGTATATAACGTTATTTATAAAGAAGTTCCTCTGGCAGCGCCGTATATTTTAACTAATGCTCACAGGCGGCAGGTATTGATGCGGGTTAACGCGCGTGAGCTGTATCATATATCTCGCCTTCGCCAAGATTCCCATGCTCAATGGGATATTCAAAGAATTTCCCAGGTAATGGTGAGTGAGGCAAAAAGAGTAATGCCCCTTACTTTTGCGCTTACCGGCGGTAAGGATAAATATAACCAAATTTATCAGAATATCTATGGCAAGCTTCCTAAAGTAACCCAAACGGTCTTACCGGCTGCGCGGAATATAAAAAAGAAAAACAAATAAAGATTTTCTTTTCCTTTTTTCTTTCCATGGTAAACTAAAACTGCGGGATAAAGGGGTCAGAGTCATTAAAAAATAGTAGTTTGTTTTTTCCCACTTTCTAAAAAGTAATAAATGGAGGTAAAAGATGAATAGACAACTAACAGCAATCATTGAACGAGAAGGTGAAGGGTATGTGGCTTTATGTCCAGAAGTAGATGTGGCTAGTCAGGGTAATACTGTTGACGAAGCAAGAAAAAATTTACGTGAGGCATTGGATCTATTTTTTGAAACAGCTTCCCCCGAAGAAATTAAGGAAAGACTCCATGATGAGGTTTATGTTACGAATGTGGAGGTAACGAGCCTGTAGAAAAACCCTATTTTTATAGAACTT
>JAHJHM010000180.1 GCA_018823915.1 Candidatus Omnitrophota bacterium | reverse complement strand
TTACAAAATGTTAAAAATTTAACTCATTGTCCCCCAGCATGTTATAAATGCCAAAATTCTCCAATTTTCGAGTTTTGGACTTATTCTACAGGCTCAACAGTTAATATATGACTATTCCTTTTATCCGGAATCTCTACCTTACGATAACACTATTTGGATAAAAAGTCAAAATAAAATCTTTGACCTGTATTCCGGTTTGGTTTATAATAACAGGAAAAATGCCTAGTTCTATTTGGGGGCAATGTAGGCACATTTCGAAGTCTGGTCAAGTAGACCCGTATTTCAGAGCCCCTCACAGAACCGTACTTGCGGATTTCCCTGCCTACCGGCAGGCAGGCCGCATACGGCTCTTCGACAAGTTTCCGTCAGTATTTGGTTATGCATAAAAATTGTGTACTATATACGATTTAGGTAATGGAAACCGCTGCAAGTATTTGCAAAATCCTTGCCAGTTGAATGACTTCTTATGACACCGCCTATTAAGCAATTTGAAAGCTATGCCTTCTACACGATAATAGAATTCCTGCAATTTTCTGATGTTCTCACTTACCCCATAGTATTGGTAATACCCTCTTAGTTTACTTATAAGCTGTGTCCATAATTCTTTGAGGCTAAGCGTGTTCTTAAGCGTCTTAAGCCAAACGTGGTTGATTGGTTTGAAATTGATAATTTCCCCGACCCGCTTAAGCGCTTGATGACAACTCCTTCCCGGACGAAATCCGTATGAGAAATCATAGAAGTCCTGTTCATATGTCTCACTGAACTTTGAGTCCATTCAATGTCTCCTTAGGCTCGTACAACTTTACCGCTAACCCCTTCCCCTTGTTTTTGGTTTTCCCAATATCCGAGTACTATGGGTTAGTCCGACTACCCAACAGGGTGTCCTGCTGGACTACCAACATGTCTTACTGTCTCCTTGCTTCTTTTAAGCTTGTTAACAGCTTCACGGAAACACGTTGGTTCTCCCAAGTTCCGATATTAACATCCTGATTGCCCACTGTGGCTTACAATCCCGGTAAGGTATCACGCACTCACCTTTACGCACGCAATACTGCTGGCTTTATGAGGGTCAAATCATTAGCCCACTACAACGTAAATTTCGGGACTTACTTCCTTCACTTTCGTTACGGTTGACAATCTCCTTTACTATGGCTTCATACAGCTTGTTACCTCACTGTATGCATAGCTCTGTTACGGCCTGATGGTTAGTCTTTAGCCGTGCCGTTTATTACGGCCTGTTTCTATCAGCTTTTCTTGGCACACTGACCCCATTATTTCTGCAACGGATGAAGCGTCTTAAGATTTAATCCGTATTTTTTCTTAATCTGCTGAGCATCCTCGTGAATTTTATCCAGCGCTTCTCTTATGGAAAGATGTTTTGTTTCCCTGTAAACTTTTTCTTTCCAGTCCCATACTTCTTGAAGTGATTTATCTACTTTCATGCTCACTCACCTCCATTGGAGTAACAAGTTCCAATCGTTTGGTGTAACCCATCTCTAAATTTATAGCGTTAAACAATTCTGCTTTTCTTAAATTGGCTAAATGTTTATAATTCCATGTAATAACTGCGTCTATTTCTGAAACTGTAGCAATGGCGACATGTGCGGCATCTTCTCTTTTGTTGTCCGGGATAATCCTGCGGCTCATATATGCTTCGGTCAACTCTTTCATTTCTTCAGATATGGCCAACTCTGTAGGCTTATTCTTATTAATCAAATCGAATAATACTTTTCTCTTAGGTTCATCAGCATCGTTTATCTCTTGAAAAACTACATCAGAAATAAATATCTCATAGTCACCTTTTTCAATAGAGGCAAAAAAATCTTTGGTTATATCTCTTTTATCGGGAGCATCGTCAGCAAAATAGAAATTCCAAACAGAAGTATCAAGATATAATTTTAATTTTCGCACAGCTTTCTCTTCGCAACCTTATAAATATCAACTATTTTCGTAAAACATTATAAGTTTACCACAAAACGAGAGCAAAAAGAAGGAAGTTTTACTTTTTTTACGTTTTATACTGTAATGAATAACATTGGTAGGAAAAAAAGAATTAAGTGATATAAGCTAACCCGCTTTTTAGTGTCCGTCAAACCCGGGGTAGCTCATTGTCCCCCTTCATTCGCATGAACGCTCCCCCTTGCTTTCAAAAACAGGTAGTAATTGTTTTATAACTGGCTGGATTAAATAGGGTTAAATAAAACGTCTTGTTTCTCAAGGCCTCGTCCCGCGCCCATAAAATATTTGAATTAAGTGAACCGTCCCCGGAATTGCAAAATATGTTTCTTTTCTCTAAGTAGAATTCGTTTCAAGTTAACATTTCGCTCTTTTAAAAACCTTTCCGATTCCTGTCGAATTCTCTTAATTCTTTCCTCAGAAGCTAAATTTTTCTCTTCATCGTAAATCTCCTCCATTATCTGATGAATCTCATCTAACCCTTTCATGGCTCTATTACCTCCTCCGGAGAACATATTTCGACTTCATGATATCCCTGCAGCTTATTTATACCATTAACCATAACTCTCGTTTTTAACTTAACGATATGTTCAAAATTCCAACTAACAATTGCCTCTATTCCGTTAACCACAGCCACTGCTATATGAAGAGCGTCCGGCCGATACTTTTCAGGTATTATTCCTTCTTTAATATAGCGGTCTGCCAGCTCTCCTGCTTCCTCATCTATTCCTAACAATAAGGGATTAACTCTCCTTAATAACTCTTCCAATTGAAACCTCTTAGGTACTGGCGCACGGCTTATCTCTCTAACTACTTCATCGGAGATATAAGTTCCCTCGGCTATCAAAGGCAGCCTTTCTAAGGTTTTTTCTGTTAACTTCCTCTTTTCCTTATCATGTTCCTCAAACATAAAATTGAATATAGTTGTATCCAGATAATATTTTATTTTTTTCATTTGACCTCCAATCTCTCCCTTAAAACCTTGCTAACATTATACAGTTTAGCATGGGAAAAGAAGAAAAGAAAGATAAAAATATTCTTCTTTCGGGAATGGGGAGAGACATCATACACCCTCTTTTATCATCTTATCATTATGCAAATTTTGCATATCGCTTCTTTTAAAAAATACCTCGATGTTACTCGAGGCGCTTGTGCATTAGCTATCAGCCTTCAGCTTTCCCTTTCGGGGAGGCTTTGCTCCGCTTTCCACTCTGCTTTCAGCTTTTTCTTCTTCTTTGCTGAATCCTGAATCTTGAATACTGAACGCTAATTTAATGGCCAAAAGACGACTCTGCAAATACTTTCAGCTTTCAGGGTCTGACCCTGTTGTTTTTAAATTGGCAAAATCAACATTGCTTACCGCCGTATAACTTATTCCAAATTCATTACCTATTTCCATATTCGTTAAAGGGGACAACTGTACCCTTATCACTAAATCTTTTCACGTTTCAAGGTCTGACCCTACTACTACTTTCTACTACTACTCTTGTCCCTGGTGAATACTGTCTGTCGGTAATTCCCTCGTTGGGTTATGTGGTGGGGATAATCTGCAGCCACAATTCTGGCAATTCTTGGTATGGGATATACTTTACAACAATCAAGTGTCTATGTCAAGAAAAACGGTCGCTGTCCCTATTTGCCACCAAGACCTGACCCCATTTTCCTCTCTATTATCTCTAAGAACTCGATACACTACCATGCCAATGGCATTCAGCGGCTATATCTCTAGTTGTACAATCATATGCAAACTGTGTCATCCGATCGTACCCAAGATTTTTACACACCACATGCAACCCACCAGTGCCGTAAGAACGTCCCATGATCAACTTGCCATTTCCACTAAAGCATTCGCACGTCAATACCGCCTGTTCGGGGTTGAGTTTGACCCGGGTGATTTCTGGGCGGAATTTCATTTTTCGGCCTCTTTTCGTTATTCGTGCAGCGTGAAGCGTATCTCGTTTTTTACTCTTCTCTTCTTCCCTCTTCCCTTTAACCTTAATCCTTTTTCCTTTATCCTTAACTACTGCCTTAATCTCCTTCAAC
>JAHJHM010000179.1 GCA_018823915.1 Candidatus Omnitrophota bacterium | reverse complement strand
AATTAGTAATTACGGCAAAGAAAAATAAATAATTTTAACTTGCTTGTGCCCGTTAGGGTATGCAATTTTCAATTTGCATTTTGCACTGAATATTCAGAAAAAACAGACGTGGTTCACTGAATATTTACGATAGCGTAGAGCGTATAGCGGATAGAAAAAGATGAAGAGTTTTTACTATACGCTATACGCTAAACGCTAAGCAAGGGAGGAGAAAATGCCAAAGATAAAAGGACAAGCCAAGTTGACCAAGATGACCGATGAGGCAGCCGATTTTGCCTCTAAGGCCTTATCAAAACTTTCTGACGAGAAAGTTACGGTAGAAGTTTCTAAAACAGAGGTCGTTAAGGTTCATAGGAAGTTTTTGGACATAGAGCCTGAAGATATTGTCGCGGGGATATATTTACCTGTTACCGGGGATGTTAAAGGAGCCGCTCTTCTTGTATTTCCCGAAAAGATCGCCTATGCCCTCTGTGATGTGCTGGTGAAAAGAAACGCGGGAACAACCTGTAAACTTACGGAACTCGATAAATCAGCGCTAAAGGAGGTCGGCAACATTATCTGCGGAAGCTTTTTGACTGTTTTTTCAAATACCCTTAAGGTTAAAATTGTCGAAAACGTCCCTCAGTTTAGTTTTGATATGTTTGGCGCGGTCGTGGATGTAATCATTGCCGAATTTGCCCAAAAGGCAGAAGATTCGTTAGTCATAGACGTAAAATTCGTTTTTGAACATACGAATATAAAAGGATATGTTGTTCTTGTTTTTGGGCTTGAAGAGATGAAGGCAATAGTGGAGGCATTGCGGGGGGGCTTAATCGTGAAGCGTGATGCGTGAAGCGTGAAGTGAAAAAACGAGATACGCTTCGCGAGATACGAGATACGAAACTATGGATAAAGAAGTCCGTATGGGTGAGATAGAAGTAGCAAAAGGTGAAGACACTCTGATTGCTTTAGGCATTGGGTCTTGTTTGGTTGTTACCTTGTATGATCCAAAACAAAAAATCGGCGCGTTAGCTCATACAATGTTACCAGCTCGGCGTATGTCATCGGAGAGCCGTAACGCGGAGAACGAACGACGAGATACGAGATACGCTTCACCAGACACAAGATACGCTGATATTGCCATAGATGAGATGTTGAATAAAATAGCAGCGCAAGGCGCAAAAAAAGAATTTATTACAGCCAAGCTTATAGGCGGAGCGAATATGTTTTCTGCCATTACCTCCAAGATCGGAGAGGATAATATTTCATACACGAGAGAAAGATTAAAGAAACAAGGCATCCCAATAGTCGGTGAATGTGTCGGCGGTTCCCAGGGCCGCTCGGTGGAGTTTTCTGTGGCATCAGGAATTGTTACGGTGAAAACCAAGTTTTAGTAGTTCATAGTTCGTAGTACGCTTCGCTGGGAGTTCATAGTTCATAGACTTCGAACTCCGATCTACGAACTATTAACTCATAACTACGAACTTAAAAAGAGCCAACATAGTGAAAGAGAAGAAAAAGACGAAAATGAAAAATAGAGAAAAAGTGTTACAAACCAGTGAAGCACAGTTACGCACTATCATAGAGCAAAATCCAGACGGCATTATCATTGTCGACAAGGATGGAATTGTGCTTTTTTTTAACGAAGTTGCAATGTTTCTCTTTAACCGCAGGCGGAAAGAGTTTATAGGTAAACCCTTTGCAATTCCTTTAGTTGCAGGCGATTTAACGGAAATCGACATTATCCGCGCAAATAAAGAATTAGGCACAGCTGGTACAGCAGAAATGTGCGTTACGGAAATAAACTGGGAAGGAAAATCCGCCCACCTCGTCTCGATTCACGATATTACCGAACTTAAGCATGTAGAAAGGCTCAAAGCTGAACTCACCGAGCGCAAGAAACTTGATCAACTCAAGGATGAATTTATTAGCACGGTCTCCCATGAATTGCGGACACCATTATCCATAACAAGGGCAGGGGTGAGTTTGCTTTTGCAGGAGATACCAGGAAAAATAAGCGAGAAGCAAAGGGAAATTCTCCAAGATTCAATAGAAGGCATAGATAGGCTGGCAGGAATTATAAATGACCTCTTAGATATCTCTAAAATCGAGGCAGGAAGAGTAGAATTGAGGAAAAAGCTTATAGATATATCCAGCTTAGTTAAGAATGTAATTTCTTTCTTTAGATCTCAGGCGGGCGCTAAAAAGATTAGTTTGAAGACCTCATTTCGTTCTACCTTACCGGATATTTTCGTTGACACGGATAAAATAATACAGGTCTTTAATAATCTAATTGGAAATGCGATTAAGTTTACGCCGGAGAAAGGAGAGATTACTGTTGAAGTGAGTGATGGGAGGAAGGAAGTGAAGGTCAGCGTGAAGGATACGGGAATAGGTATCGCCCCAGAAAATCTTGGGAAGGTGTTCGATAGGTTTCAACAATTTGGCCGGGTTGCCGGTTCCGGCGCAAAAGGAACCGGCCTTGGACTTTCGATAAGCAAGGGAATCATCCAGATGCATAAAGGAAATATCTGGGTAGAATCCCCGCCTACCGGCGAGGCAGGCCCGCCTGCCGGCGAGGCAGGAAAATTTGGTAAAGGGAGCAAGTTTATCTTTACTTTACCTAAATTGAGTAGTGAGTTCATAGTTAAAGAATATATTGATAATGGAATTAAAGAGGCTATGAATAGAGGGGTTAAATTATCAATTATAGTTATTTCTATCGGTGATTTTAAAAAGAGCCTGAAAAAAGTTGGTAAAGAAAAGATGCATAAGATTCTCACAAACTTGGAAGAGATGGCCAGAAAGACGCTTCGAAGAGCCACCGATATTGCTGTAAGACATAAAACAGAGGTTGTTGTCATTTTGCCGGAAGCAAAAAAAGTAGATGCTTTTGTAGTGAAGGACCGTCTTGAAGAGGCTATCAAGGAATATATGAGAGATTTAACGGGAAAGATTCAGATAAATTTAGGGACTGCTACTTTCCCCGATGAGACTGGCAATACAGAGACAGAGGCGCTGATTAATAAAACAAAAACTCAACTCGAGGCAATCTACACCGGCCCTGAGCGCAGAAGGAGTAAACGAAGAAGAGTAAGAGTAAGAGTAAGAATAGGGGTTTCTATCGCAGGCAAAGATAAAGAAGCAGAACTCGATTATGTTACTACAAGGGATTTAGGCGAAGAGGGATTGGGTTTATATACCAAAGATAAGTTAAAACCGGGAACCAAGTTATTTATCTCCATACAAGACCCTTCTCAAAACATTCCCCTTGAAACAGAGGGAGAGGTAATCTGGTCAAAGGCATTTGGTAAGGATAAGGGATTCCCCTATCGCACAGGCATAAGGCTCAAAAAAGTTGGTGGGGTAAAATCTATTTTAGAATTGCTTAAATCTTAAACAACGGAGGAAGTTATGAAAAAGCCAAGCGACCCAGCTTAAGTCTTCGGTAAGGACAATTCTTAAATTATCTACAAAAAGGAGGAGTAAACATGGCGACAAGTAAAAAACGCATTTTAATCGTTGATGATGAGGTAACCTTGGTTAAAATGGTGAAGATGCAGGTTGAGGCGTTTGGTTATGATACATTAACCGCCTACGATGGCCAGGAGGCACTCCAAAAGGCACACAAGGAAAAACCGGATTTGATCCTTTTAGACCTTATGCTTCCTAAAATGGACGGCTACAAGGTCTGCGGCCTGCTTAAAGCTGATTCAAGGTATCATAATATTCCCATAATCATGTTTACTGCCCGTACTCAGGATTCGGATAAAGAAATGGGCTCCGAATGTGGTGCTGACGCTTACATAACTAAACCATTTGAATCGCAGGTACTCCTTTCAAAGATTCAGGAACTTATAGAAAAAACAGGAACATAGACTTTCCTGCTAAGAATCAACTTCCAGGAGGAAAAGACTATGTTCCTGAGTGCATTATGTGCATTCGGGGCAGGCAGTCTTTCGCTTTTACCCCGTTAGAAAACTTCGTTCTCTAACGGGGTTTACCTGGAAGTTGGGCGTTGGACTTATTTCTTCCAATCCTCTATGATTATCCTTTTCCCTACTTTTTTAACAACGACCTTTTGCTTCTTACGCCAGTCTAAAGCTCCAATATACTCCCTTGGAATAGTTACGTAATAGGTATACTTCCCTGTCTTGGTAAGCTTCCTAGGCTGTATTTAAGCTATGCAGTAGGTCTGAGACTGAAGTGAATAAAACTTTATATCCTTTCTTCAGCGCCCTTATGCCTATTGCTATAGATAAATGAGTTTTGCCTGTCCCGGGATTACCGATAAAAACTATATTCTTTTT
>JAHJHM010000178.1 GCA_018823915.1 Candidatus Omnitrophota bacterium | reverse complement strand
TAACATATAATCCCTGTCTTTGTATAGCGCGTTCCTGCCTAATTCATAAAACTCCCCTGCTAACTCCACTTCTATCTTCTCTAATCCTTTATCTGCTTCACCGATAGTTAACTCTTTCTGCGCTTGGTCATACTCCCTCTCTAACTCTACTTCCCTTACTAATTCATTCTCTATATACCTATTCTCATTAATATACTCATCAACTACTTCACCATGAGAATATAGATAGTTCCGATAAAAATCTACTACATCCTGCTTATCAGCCCGCGGCCTGTTTATCTGATAGGAAATTACCTCCCCTATCATCTTTCGATAACTATCACTAATATTTTTGGTTAAAATTACCGGATGGATATATATCTGATGAACTTCTTCCTGGGAATTGTACCGGTAGGAATATGCGCTGTCTCCTTTATCTTTTAAATCTCTCCCTACATCAACTCTTAATTTTACCGGAGGCCCATGTATTCTGTGTCCTATCACTCCCGTTATTTCCTTTAACTTATTCTTGTATTCTCCAACTAACTCACCATCCTCTACTTTTATTATTTTCTCTTTCCCGCTGCCAATAACCATACCTATTCTCATTACCACTTTCTCTTTGTTTGCTCTAACCACAATGTCTTTTATCCATTCTCTTGCTTTAGTGTTTACCGGGGACGCGCTCATACCTCTATTGTCTCTTAAAAGAGGCTTATACCCTACTATACCAACATGCGCGGGTAATAAACTTATCTTCTCTATTAATGCTCCTACTATCTCCTTCTCACTCTTAAACTCTCTGGCCTCTTGGCTAAGCATCATCAACGCTTCTAATAACGCGTAAAATACTGCCTGTCCCCGCTCCTCTAACTTCCCTCCTTCTGCGCCGCTTCCATAATATTCAAACTCTAATACGCCTTCTTGTTTAAACTTTAAATGTTCTTTGGAATTAAGATATTTTCTCCACTCTAATACGAATGCCATTAATCTAAATACTCCCTCTACTTTATCCGCGCAATTGCCCACATCGCTCTTAGAATCTCCTATCGTTACCACTAATTTCCCTTTACTCCTGTTACAATATAACGTCTTTTCTATCTGACTACTCTTATTCGTTAAGGTAATATTTACATACCCTGTCCCCGCGCGGAAAAATAAGTTTTTCCCTAATTCTCTTCTACTGAGCTCTTTCTCCATCCTCTCAGCTATCTTACCAAAAAGATTCTTCTGGAAAAATTGTTCATCTTTTATCAACACCGTTCGCCATACCTCTAAATGAGCATCGAACTCCGCCTGCACTCCTAACTCATCACAACTTATTGAGAAGAAGTTTTTCTGGCTATCTTTAAACCTTACCAACTCTAACGCGTGCCGGCATTTTTTTAATAACTTCTGTAAAACTTCATATTCTTTTACCGGCATATTTTCCTCATTTAAATTCTCTAACATATTTTTTAATATATCTCTCATATTAATTATCCGCTGACTATAATCTCCTTCTCTTTCCTTTAAAAACCTATCGCTCACCACAAGCTTATCCCGCACAAAATCTCCTGCTCTATCTGCTTCTTCTCTATCTATCCCCAATATCTTCTGTGTAGTAGAAAGATCTAACAACTCCACAAAATACTCCTGCATGCATATATCCGCAAGTATCCTCCTCTCTTGTTCATCAAAAAGCCTTATCTGTTCTATCCCTTTACTGTTAGTATTCAGATGCTCGTTTACCTCAAACCTATACCCCCCTAAATGATTTTCCTTCTTTAATTCACTCTCCTCTATTGCTACTCTTACCTCAAATCTCCTCCTAAGTAATTCCTTCCATTTCTCCTCTTTACTCCATCCATCCATCCCTAACTCATTATTCAACTCAGCTATTTCTTGCTCTATCTTCTTTAAACCTTTATATAGCAAACCTAATTCCTTATTTTTCTTCTCCTTTATCTCTCTCCAGGCTTCCTTTAACTCTACAGTAATCCTCGTTCCTCCATCTTCTGATAACCCTATCATTTTCTTATATACCACCCACTTAGCTATAGCCGGCATATCCATCTCTACTAATACTTCTAACAACGACTCAAACAATGTCCGTATTAAATCCGCCGCTATCGCTCCGCTTAACACATTATTTTCATTTACACCTAAGTATAATGCCATAATTATCTGTTTGGCTCTCTCTATAGGAAACGGCTGCCCCGCCTCAGTCATAGTGCGATCCTTATCCGGCTGCAGCAATATCGCCTGCGGTATCAATAATATCCCTTTTTTCTTTTCTTTTCTCCTTTTCAACAACACCCTTTCTCCTTTCATAACTTTTATCACATATTCTAATCCCTCTCTCTCTCTGCTATAATCAAAGATATCTTCTTTAATCAATCTTTTACTTCTCTCGATAACATTATCGATTTCTTTAATCCTTACACACATAAACTCTTTCTCATCTCTTAATCTAAGGAATATCTCCTTAAATTTGCTCTCAACCTCGCTTGCTCTATTAGCGTATTCTGTTTCTAACGCGGAACTGCTGCTATCAATTCCGTAAGCTAATAGAGGCGACGAAACCGACGTATTTCTTTTTTTAAGATAATCCAGCAATGTGAAACGTCCTTCTGCTTTAGCTGAATATTGAAAATATTTCGCTTCTGCCGGTAAATGGACGAATATAAAATTTTCCCGAGGCAAACCTGTGATTTCACTGCATGTGGCACTGTGAACCATAAATAGATGATAGGCATCTTTTGTAATTCCATTAAGCATTTCAAAATTCATCTCACCTATAGAAAAAAGAACATCAGATCCTTTAATGGCTTCTTTAACCTCTTTTGAAACCCTGCTTAAGTCGATACCTCCTAATTTCGGGCTGTCCTGGATGAGCCTGAACCTCCCTTGTCTTTCAAATTTTTCCAATTGTTTGAACAAAGGATTCATCAATAATCGCCGTACATCCTCATAAGAAGCATCAAAACCATGCTGACCGTTCCGTGGAACAAGATTAAATTTAAGCATTTTGTTCATACAAAGTTGTTTTTGAATAAAATATAAAATATAGCAAATTTCTCCATTATCATCTGAAAAGTAAGTTATTATCTTTAATGTTTTGCTTGACAGAACTTCTTTTCGATATTTTTTTGTATAATCAATAGTAAACTTTCCTCCTTCCATAAAAACTTTGACTTTTTTCTCTGCCTTCTCAAAAGAAGCTCGATCAGATGATATTTCGCCTTTTTCAGCCATAAACTTCATTTGGACGCTAGCTACAATTTCCAACAGAAACTTCTCAAAATCAAAGCTTTTGGGGCTCTTCACAGCCAACATATTGAGAGCAAATCTATTAACCAAGTCGCTATCTCTTTCATAAGGATTATAGTCGCCGCTATAGGGGTCATTTAATAAAACTATTTTGATGCACTGTCTGACCAGCATATTGGATTGGGCATTAGTTAAACCATCCAACAACTTACCCTTTTCAGTTTCCATCTCCAACGCCGCCTCTAATAAAATTTGTATTTTCTCTATCAGGCTTCTCTTAACGTTCTTTGAATGGCTAAACTTATCGGAATGTATTGCTACGAGCCTAGTAACTTCGGCATCAATCAATTTCTTTCTATGAACATTATTTCTATTACGTTCATCTGTATTGATACGTTCCTGGCGATAAGCACCCGGAATATAATAACTAACCACAAGAGAATCTTCCCTGTCGACATCTTTTCCTATAGTCCTTGATGGAACAAGCATCCAGATAATTTTGTCTCTGAGGGATTTAACAGTTTCTCCCTCGGTATCACTAAGCACACCTTCTTTTTTCAATATGTCCACAATACGGTTTCGTTCTTTAAATTCGGTGATCTTTAAGTTTCTTGTAACATTAGAAATAATAAATTTATTATCGGGTCTATCTGCTTCTATAAGGTCTTTGATAGAAACGAACCTCTCGTCCCTATTGACATACATGCCTAACCACGGAACCATGGCTGTAATATCATCCAGCGGCCTATCTATAGCATAACCTTTTGCTATCAAAGCTTTACCTTTTGCAGAAACAAAGGATATGGATTTGTTTCTCAATAACGGCTTACCTTTTTCCATATATTTACGATCAATGAATTCCGCTAATTTCTGTAGCTCTTTCCATGAAGAACCCCAGCTAAAAGTTCCGTTATGATCAAGGTGCAATAAATATTTTTTCTTTTCGGGCAAAAAATTCAATAATCCTTCCAACGAGATCATCCAATTGGCGAGAGAATAATTCTTCCTGCCTTTAGCCGAGGATTTATAAATTTCGGGGATACGATCCTCATGGAGTACTCGTAATACTTCCTTCCTATTGCTGCATTTCACTTTAACCCCAAAACCCCCTCTTTCTTCTCGATAATCACCAAACTCGATCACAACAACATACTCTTTTCGGCTAACTTTTTTTCTTTGGTTATTAATTTCCTCAAATAAAGCGACCATCGCCGGATCTATTACGGCGATAGGGTTATTTATATTAGAATGCATTAAATAGCGAACACCCTTATTAAATAATTCGGCAAGTGTACCGCTAAGAATAAGTTGTTTAATAAAATCAAAAGCTCCGGGTGTATTGAAAACTTCTTCTCTTTCTATCTTCAAAACTTGTCCCCGAACATCAATAATCTTCTGGACACCCTGACTGAAAATATAACACTGGGCTCTCGGATAGCCAAAATACCTATTTTCGAGAAGCATCGTATCAACAATACCTCTCTTAAATCCTGACATAATAACCACTGGCATCGGAATCTGTAAGTGGTAAATTCTATTTGCCTTCTCTGCTATAAAAAACTTAAACCATAAAAATGTCTTTCCTTCTTCCACAACATCTTTGATAGTTAATGTGAAATCAGTCCCAAAGACGCCCTTCGCCTTAGAAGAAAGCAATCCTGCTGTAAACCCATAAGCAAATTGCCCATTGTGCAATATCTCTATGCCTCGTTCTCTTAACTGTTGCTTCCTGCCTTTTTGTCTAACAATATTCTCGTAATCGCAATAATTTTCATCTTTAGAATCTAACGGGGTAATTTGCTGGACGTTAGATAAACAATTAACTTTTTTAAAATATTTTTTAACCCCTTTTCTGTCGATCTCTTTAAGTATCTTCTCTAAATTTTCTTTCTCCGTATATTCAAAATGAGCCGCATCCAATATGCCTTGCGATATCTTTTTGTCGATGCGGGGTTCTTTCCTATTGTTTGCGTCGGGCAATACACCTTCTAGTCGCCCTTTTTCCTGAAACTCTTTTTCTATTTGGCAGCATAAACTAGCGGGAAGAACATAAATCCTGCCATTTTCATCATAAACTTGCTCAAAATGATCAATGTTAATAATTACGTCTTTTAAAGAATCTATTATATTTTTGACATTATTGACCATTAGTGTTTGAGGTCCTGTTATTATTCGATGAATAAAGGATAATGTAAAAAATAGGTCTAATTGTGGTTTATGGATTCTGACCTCAGAGACGAATTGACTAAAAACATTAAGTAAAGTATTAAATTCTTCCGGACTGTTAACAATTTTTCTTCCTATCAATACAGAAAGCAGCCGCAAAATAAAGAATGCCTCTAATTCCTGCCCTTGCTTAAATTTATCAGAAATAAAATCTCTTAATTGTTCTAAAACATTATGTAATTTTTCTTTATCTCCTTCAAATAAATTAATCATAATCGGCAAAATATCTTCAACAATCCTCGCTTTCCCTAAATAGCTTTCTGCTGCTGTTAGTTTTCCGCCAATCTCTAAAAATTTATTCAATTCGCCCAATACCTCCCTGAATAAATCGACTTTAGAAATTTTAGCCGCTACAAGGGGCACGCTATCTTCCAACAATGAGCATACATAAGAATAGTTATTCAAGTAAGTGATCCGAAAAATAAATTCCTGTAGAACCTTTAACTTATCAGCATAAGCTTTGAATGTTTTTGTATTTCCCGCGATGGAAGGAATAATATGTTCTAAAATCGCATAGATAAATATATCGCTGTAAGAAATATTCCCTATTTGTTTATGAAGATTTTGGATGAATTGGGTTTGTTCATCCAACACTTTAATAAATCCGTCGATCTTTTCATCTTTATTTATATCAAACCGGGCTGCCATTTCAGATAAGGGCAAGAAAGTATATTGGATAATATAATAAAAAGTGGCAAAATTCTTAAATATCTTTCCTTCCTCGTAGTCTCTCTGCCATCGTTTAAGTTTTGTTAAATATTCATCTTTTTTTTCTTTTGATTCTGAGAAAGAAAGATTACTAATGGCAATTTCTAATTTATCCGAAAAAGAAATATCCCATATATGGCTAAGGCGGGATAATTCAAAGATAACATCTTTGGCGAGAGAATATTTACTCTTTAATCTATGAATTTCACTTCTAACAAATCCCTGACGTTTATCTTCGGATTTCTGAACAGCTAATTCCAGAATACCGGATTTTATTAAATAACG
>JAHJHM010000177.1 GCA_018823915.1 Candidatus Omnitrophota bacterium | reverse complement strand
CTCCTCTCAATGAGACTTGCATTTTTTTACTAAAAAATGCCTAGTCGAATTGATCCCGAAGCGCTTCTGAAAAATGTCGCAAGAGATTTTTCAGATACTTAGGCGCGAGGGACAATGTCTAGATTAATATTTCAATCAACATTTTTAACAGGATAAATAAAAACATGCGCCCGGCAGGACTCGAACCTGCAACCTTCTGGTCCGTAGCCAAACGCCCTATCCAATTGGGCCACGGGCGCAATAGTTAAATCTCTTTTGTTTTCAATGACTTCTGAGTGGTACAGTGTATCATCATTTTCTTTTTTCGCAACTGGTGTCCATATAGTGTCTATCCTCTGCCCTAAAACCTCTACAGCACGGGTTTTATGGTCTTGAGAAAGGTGAGCGTGTCTCATAGTCATTTCGATGTTTTTATGCCCCAATAGCTCCTTAACTGTGTTTAAATCTACGCCATTCATAATAAGATGCGAAGCAAAGGTATGTCTGAGGGTATGAAAGACACAATCCTTTATTCCTGCCCGCTTTAAAGCCTTCTCAAAGCCTGTCCTAATACTTTTTACTTGCCCTTTTTAGTCTTTCTCCATCTTTTCCAACACCACAAAAAAAGATTACTAACATTCCTTTCTTCTTCTTTAGCGTCTTTTTCAAGAAGTCTTTTATCCTCTTCGCTCACCCGTATGCTAACTATGACATTCTTGCCCATTTACCTCATCTCCCCTTGTATTACAATAATATCACATTGTATTACGTATGGCAAGCTTTTTCTTCTGAGATAGTATATCAGTATTTCTTACACGCCTCAACAGAATTTTTTTCTAACCAAGCCTCTATTTTTTTTAAATCGAACTTAACCAATTTTCCCATTTTCGTAAAGGGAATTTTACGTCTGTATCTCCAAGCATAAGCTGTATTTATACTTATCCCTAAATACTCACTAATCTCTTTTATCCCTACGTAACGCTTTTCCATTTATTGCTGCCTATTTCAGTTTGTATACTTATCTAAAATAGCTTGCTCTTCTTCACTTATTTGCTGCCCAACATTAACTTGTGTCGCCATTATTTGACCTCTGCCTATTAATCCGAAGATTTCTGATGCTGTCCTAATGGCTTTATTTTTCTCTGAAATATCATTACCGGTTATTAAGTTTTTGAGTTCTTTTATTATTAACTCTGGTGTGAGTCCTGCCTCATCTAAAACCTCTTGTATCCGCTCAGAAACGTTAGCATTTGTTACCAATTTACTCCCCATAACCCTTCTCGCTCCTCCTGACTTTACATTAGGGTAGGCTTCCTTAACCGCCCCTGTGGCATTACCATTTCTTACATATTTCCTCACGAATCTTTCCTGCTTAAGGGTAAGTCTCTTCTTTGACATACTTCACTAAGAAATCGTTCGTTGAGTCGGAGATTTCTTGCAAAAAACACCCTTGGAATTGCCTATGCCCTTTCTGTTTGGATTCTTGCCAAAGCGGTAAGGAAATAAGGCACAGTCTTCTATGGAGCATAACTTTATCTCTTTGGGCTGTCCTGCTGAACAATCGAGGCATTTCAACCTTACTGCTTTTATTGGAGTAATTTTCTTGTCTTTCATCGCAAACTTTTTCTTCCCCTCTCATCCAACCCTACCAACCATTTCCTAAGCTCTCTTCCCAAGCGGGGATTGTGCGTTAAGTAGCTATAAAACATTGCTGCTAACCACGCTGCTGTATCAGTAACTGGCCGTAAAACAAACGCCCCGTCTACTTCCTCGCCGGTTTCTTTTCTAATCACCTTGTATTTATCGTATAGTCCTTTAAATCCACTCATAATACCCTCTCTCTCCCTCAAATAAGACTTGCCACCGTAGCAACTATCTCCGGCAGAAGCTTAAATCGCTTATCTTCCACCCTGTTTTCTTCTGTCCTTAAAAGCTTTCCCCCTCTCCCTTTCTCTCTCTGCCTTTGTCTTTTCCATACTGTTTGAACCTTATGGCTTTTAGGGGAGTAAGGTATTTCACTCTAAGGCCTTTTCAAGAGTCGATATAAGTTCTGGTAAAAGTTCTCTTCTTATGGTCAAGCCCTTTTTCGTAACGTACTCTTTATCTCCACCAATCCTACTCCATATCCGAATATCAATAACCTCAAAACCTTTATACTCTTGAAGACAGATTTTTACTGTCTCGGTTTTGTTTTTCTCAAAACACGCTATCTCTTCCATTTTCATTCTCTCTTTTCGTTCTCGTTCAAGATTCAAACGCTCCTATATAGAGTAATTTGAATGAACGAGATTGTATGTGGGCTACCCCACACTTTAGGGTGTGGGGATAACCACACAATCTACAATCACCCCATTTGAACGAATCTTGAGTTTTCCTTGATTTCATTGGTTCATTCAAAGAAAACTTATGTTTTGAATGTTGAACCATTATCATCTAAGTCGTTCTTGCACACATAGAAGCAAGATTTCTTTGATTTATCTATTATAAATTCTGAATTGGACTCTAAAATCTTGTACAGTGTATTCCTTGAACATAGTCTTTCTTCCTCCGTTTTATCTGCTAAATCATTAAATTTAACTCTCTCCGAACCAAAGGAGTTGAACAGCTTATTAAGTTGCTGTTTATTAACTTGCTCACCCTTTATGCCAATACAGTCCATCCAGAAATTTTCTTCGCTAAGTCTGAGGGTCAAATCTTTATACTCTACACCCCCTTCATTGCTCCTGATTTTATCAAAATGCAGGTTTAAACTCTTAGCGTTACCCTTAAGAGTTATATGCCCATCTACCCAAGCTGTCCACCAATATGAACCACTTGCCATATGTCCTCCCTCACTCATATTCTTACCAGGCTTTTTCCAGTGTTGAGTAACAATTAGAGAGATTTGATATTCTTGAATTAAACTATCAAACAGTGCGGTTAAGCATTTGACTTCCTGTTTCTCATTTTCATTCCCTGACCAAAGCTGCCCAATTGGGTCTAAAATGAGAACTTGTGGTTTCCAATCAGTAATCATTGACTTCAGCTTATCAAATCCATCTTCTTTTTCCTTACCATCACAGATATCCATATTAGGCTCATAGGTAAGAATAAGATTTTCTTTATTTATGCCAGGCATCTCTGCCATACGTTCAAGACGGCGCTTCAACTCTGATTCTCCTCCCTCACCTATGACACAAAGAACCTTCCTTTTACTAATATCAATCTCGTCCAAATAGGGTGAGATTCCAGAAGAAATAGCGCAGGCTAAGTTGAGGACAACAAAAGTCTTACACGACCCTTGATGGGCACTTATTAATAATTTTCCTTTTTCTGGTAACACAGGCTTTAAAATATACTGGACGGGAGGAATTTCTGCTTTAAGGAATTCATCAAGCGTTATGGGATACTCAATTGCGGAAGAATTTCTTTTTGAAATACTATGTTCAGTAGCTTCTTGACTCATTTTCGCCCTCACTTTTTCTTGACTTTTTCATCAAATCATAATATGCCTCAATAATAGCTTGCTCTATTGTTCCGCCTACTTCTTTATTTAAAGGGTGCACGCAAGAAATCTTACAGCCATTAGGTAGGGTCTTAGATGGATAGACCAATCTGTAACCACCACTGGGGCGACCATAAAGTGCTACATCACCGATATAAAGTGCACCGTTAAAAACAAATGACACAAAACAGAGTAAACCGTGATGAGGTTTTACAGATATTATTTCGATTTCTGAAATTTCAATTTGGTCTTTCATTGTCATCACTTCATAAAATACAAAAACCGAGGAGCTATATGTCCTCGGTTATATTTTAACTTCTAAATGTGTTATGTCTAACCCACAAAAATATTATTGTGGGGATAAATTACTCATTCCAAAATTTCATACTTTTCAACGTCCTCCTTATTCTATATTTCATTACGCTATCTTCATAAATAGGCAAATCTTCACCCTTCTCATCTCGGTAATATTCTATAATCTCACAAAGCAATTCAAGATTCTCCTTAGTAAAAGGGAAAGTGGCAAGAGACAAAATCCTTAAAAGTTTTCTCAAGTTTTCCTGTTTCTCATCCTTCGCTCCCGGAATTATATCTTTCTTCCATCGTTTTGCTTTTATAGCTTCCCCTAGAAGATGAAAAAAATCATAATCCTCTTCATCTAATGCCTGCATAACTCTATACTTTACAATCGGCTCAAAAAGAAACAATTTATCAAATCCGATTAGCCTAATCATACTATTAGAGTCTCCCAATTTTGCTTTCGTAACCTCTTCATGAAATTCAAGTTTTGTGTGTTCATGAAATTGCTGCTCCTTTTCTCTCTTCATTTTATTAAGTGCCTGCCCGAGAATCCGTTTTAATCTTATAGCAAGCTCTCTATCCTCTTTACTTTTTGCTATCTTATGCATTTTTTTTATTCCGCTTATTAAGGTACATACTTCGTAGTGTTTTCCTCCATAGATAAACTCATACAAATCTTGAAGCATAGAACTATTGACTACTTTAATATAAAACTCTTTCCCTTCTGGCATCTTACTCTTCTTCACCACTTCTTCCTCACATCTTAAAAATCTAAATTTCCGCTTATCTCAAATTTACCCTTCTATTTTATCACATTCCCCTTACATCTTCATCGACTTTATGTAGGACTCTTCTGTCTACACTTAGACATAGGGTCTCACTTGACTTTAGGGATTTTCTTAGCCTGCTCCTAAAGATACAGGATTTTTCTGGATATGCCTAATATTTTGATTACTTCAGAAATATGGTAGCGTTTTTCAGGCATTATGCGGACTCCCAACAAAAATGGTGAAATCCTCATTATCCTCTGGAATATCATTCAGAAATTCCTCAATAGCACTTCTAAACTGCCTAAAGGTGAATTCTTTCTTAGAGAGGGTCTTGTTATAGTCATTTTCTGATACTGATAGAGTATAAATGTTCTCTTGAAGTTTAGATAGGAACAATGGTAATTTCTTAAAAGGTACGTCTAAAACAGGGTTATGGAAAATAAGTCTCATTGTTGTATCAACAATTCGAACAGAGCAACACCTTCCCTTACGGACATAATCCTCTATCTTATTAGCTAATTGGTTTTTGGTAAGCTTCAGATGCTCACCGTCAACGGAAAGTGAATACATATCGTCTTACCTCTCATCAGAGCTTTTGTGCTCCCCTGCGAGAAATTCTCTTATTACCGCCCCGCAACCTTGCAATTTACTCATCCCAGCCTGAAGCCCATTTTTTATTGAACCATCGTATAAATCATCAAGTTCTTTGATTAGTTCATTTCTTTCGGCAGTAGTAAGGACTAAATATTGTAGTGTCCCGTCTTTATCTGGTTTCTGGTCTACCATACAATATGTAAGTAGAATACTGCAATGCATTAACATACCCCACATTTTCTCGCTTTCGGCATCTAATCTCGCAGTCTCAATAATAAATCTCCCATCGGTAAGTTCTTGGGGATTAGTAATCATATCTTCATATAGCTTCAGATTTTCATTTGCAATTTTAATCTTTGCATCATAAGTAAATATTGTAGCCTTTGTTGTCTCCTTAACAAGCCCATTTTTTGAATTAAGGTATTTTTCAAAAAGTGCCCTTGCTTGCTTTAAACGAGATATCCCTTGTCTGGTCTGGCTTAATAAAGCAATGGTCATTGCTTCCGTATCATCTTGGTTTATATTTTCTAAGTTTTGTTGGGCTTTTTCAGCATTTATTACAAGATGCTGAAGTCCGATTCTGTAAGTTTTTGTAAACTCATACACTTCACTATCTGCATAACATAATGAGGTAAATAATAAGATGGCGAATATGCCCAGTATTATTTTTCTCATTTTATTTCTCCTTTAGTGTTCTAACCGCCCAAATTATAAAGCGGATGAGAAGATAGATAGGGTAACCAAAAACTATTAGTGGCCCTGCCCAATCAGAAATTTCCCTTCTCCAAGTCCCATAATTTTCAATCCCATGTCCGTTGATAAATAACACTACTGATATCCCAGCAATCCCAATAAAAATTAACCCTTCTCTCGCAATTATCCGCTTAATCTTTTTCTTGCGGTTTGGCTCTTGGAGCTCTACATTGACTTTCATCTTTTATTCCTATTTTTTCTGCTCCTGTCTCTCTTCAGAGGAAAAAAACGTTAGTCGAAACTTGTAATTACCGCAGCTTATTAAATAAACCTATTTTTCTTCTTCTTCAGTTTTAGCCAAAGACCTACACTCATCTTGGACAGTTGTGAAAGGTTTTAAGGGTTAAAATGCCCGGAAACCCTTTAAAATCAAGGGTTGCGATTTTTGGCGGCTCAAAATGTAGTGCCACAGGATAAGAGAATATTTGAAATAACTATTGACATTGTG
>JAHJHM010000176.1 GCA_018823915.1 Candidatus Omnitrophota bacterium | reverse complement strand
GTCAATGTCATTTGCCTGCCTGCGTAATCGATCCAATTCTTCCTTAGCTTTACCGGAAACCTTTTCCGATATATCTCCGCTTTTATTGGTATGAATCGTCAAGACTTTTCCGTTCAAATCAGCATAATTCTTTTCCAAATACGTCTGCACCTCATCGCAATTTTTTGTATCATCGGTCATAATAAACAAAATGGCTTTTTTACCTGTCGGCTCGAGTTCTTTGGAAGTCTTGCGCCATTCTTCTATGCCGAGATTAATATAATCTTCATATTTCTCAGTGAATATCGCGCTTTGTTTTTCCTGCAACTTCCCACGGCTTGCCTCATCCGGAAGAACCGGCGTCTTAACAATTCCCTGATGGATTGCTTCAACAAGTGGATAGTCAGAAATAGTCTGGACAAAAATTCCACCGTTATTATGTTTCGGGGTTGCCGTACAGTCAATCTGTAAAGATATCTGTTTTTCTTTTTGTTTTAGCTTATTGTTTATATCCTGTATCGACTTAAACCATGCCATTTTAGGATCATGAATATGATGAGCCTCATCATTAAAAACAACAATCTCGTCGATATCCCGAATAACATTACTCAGCTCAACCAAAGACTCATTTGTTTTTGAGACCGGTTTTTGCCCTAAGAAGTATTCCGTCAAGTCCTCATCGCTGAAAGAAGCTTCCCTGATATCACCTTCATAGACGCGGTGAATATTGGTAAGGAAGATGTTTCCGGTAGGAGAGATAGCCGTTAAGTTATCCTGCAAATGCAATGTTATCTGAAAATCATCCTGCCAGCTTCTCCCTTCATATCCGTTATCCGGTAAAACCGGATCCTGATAGAATATCTTAAGCCCGTCAAAATCGGTCTTGATGCGTTCAAGCACGATAATGTTGGGAGTAATTAAGAGAAAATTGCGAGAGAGTTCTGAGCCCGGCTCATACAGTTTATGAAAATATGACCATGCAAGAAGCAAGCTCATAACTTTTGTTTTGCCGCTACCGGTAGCCATCTTAATAACCAGGCGAAGCCAATCCTCGTCAAACATATTCGGGCTTACGCGGCCCAGAGAATCAAAAGGAAGAAGATCATATTTATTTCTTACACCGGCAACATCATAAAGCCAGATAATCGTCTCAACCGATTCCCGCTGAGCAAAATAATACTGGAACAAAAAAGAGTTACCGTCCGCGCCATAAGCTAAGTGTTCTTGTTTAAACCACCAGTTCAAAAGAGCCTTTGATGTCGCGCTTGCTCCTTCATAACCTCTATTCCGCCACTCTTTAATTCGTTTCCGCAACTCCGGCACAAACGGAGGGAGTAATTTTTCATAGCCCTGTTCACGCAATGCCTCATCAGCCGGAAACCAGCGCGTGTCCGGTTCTAAAATCGCAAACTTATCTTTGGGAAAATTCTTATGCAAAGCCATATTTTTTCTACTTGCCTTTAACTCGACTTTAATAAAGCTCTATTTTTTAAGCATTCTTACCATTTAAAACTTTTTCTTCAATTAGTAAGCTCAAATAATTCTCCTTTTTCACTTTATCCATAATCTTCAGTAATATTGCGATGCCAAATAACCGCGAATGAAGAAATAGATTGCCGGTATCTGCATCAATTTTTATGCTCCCGCGCTTCTTTAATTCGGGAAGATACTGATAGACATTTTTAATCTCGGCATATTTCATAATCTCTTGTTTAGACAGTGGCTGCCACGCCACAGCCAAGACATCCAATATTCTTTCTATAGCGCTTGTTTTTCCATGAAAATTATACATTCCAGAAAAATCTTTACTTTGGAGTTCCGCCGCTGTGCGATGAATAGCTTT
Source organism: Candidatus Omnitrophota bacterium (assembly GCA_018823915.1). GTDB lineage: Bacteria > Omnitrophota > Gorgyraeia > Duberdicusellales > 4484-171 > JAHJHM01. The sequence continues at coordinate 1,013 of JAHJHM010000176.1, read as the reverse complement.
ATCCCAATCAAAACCATCAATCTGATTATCCCCATCTACTTCCAATAAATTATGCCCTAAAAGCTGAATAGAATGAGGGTATCCTCCTGTTGCTAAAATATTACTATCCAATGCCGCTTGATCCCATAATACCTCTGCTTCTTTAAATCCTTTTGTCAAAACTTCTTTCGCCTCATCAACAGGCATAACTCCAAGTTCAATTGGATCAAACTGTCTTCTCGCGGAAGGATCGCCGTCAAAAAAGTCTTTTACCGCGCTTTCGTATCCCATAAGTAAAAATCCTATATTTCCTAAACTTTTTACATCAAGTGTTGTAACGATACCCCTGAGCAGCTGCGCGCACTTTGTAACATCGCTAATATTTTGCATTTCATCAATTACAATAAGCACGCTATCGCGCTTTTTATCTTCATCTTCCTTTTTTATAGCTTCTATTAAATTTGAAAGTATCGAAATCAATTGATCCCTGACAACGATATTTTTTTCTTCGGTACTTCTCATATCCACCGAAAATGCGCCTATTGTAAACTTGCCATTTTTCAACAAATACCCTAATCGCTCTCCCAACGCAGAAAGAATATTGGGAGACACTCTATCTGTAAGCTCATTTAAACTGGCTTGCAATACAGCGCTAATATTTTGGCCTTTATCTACTGAATAATACGAGGTCAAAAAATTAAGATTTTCAAGTACAGGATCTTTGGCTTCCGCGATATGCATAATAAGTTTAGCTAATGCCGTTTTCCCAATGCCCCGTTCTCCGTACAAAAAGAAACTTGCAGGCATACCGTTTTTGACTTGTTCAAGTTTTCTTAAAATCTTTAAGACATAATCTTTTCTACCGGCAAACAAATTAGTAGAAACTACTGAATTGGGATTAAACGGGTTATATTTCATATAGATCCCCCCTCATTTTTCATATATTTACTATACATCAAGCTCATTTCTCATATATTCCCTATAGAAACCCTATATATTAACCTCTATAACTAAGGAACCTGTATTTTTCAGGC
>JAHJHM010000175.1 GCA_018823915.1 Candidatus Omnitrophota bacterium | reverse complement strand
CATCAATCATATCCCAGACTATTGAGGCCGGTTTATTCAGGGTATAGATACAGTTTATCTCTTTAGAGGTTCTGTATATAGGCAGGAGGATAGTTTCGTCAGCTATTTTCCTTGTTACCATATTCTTGTTCTTTTTTAGAATGGTTGTGTTTTGCATTTTTATCCTCCTTTCAATGAGACCGCAATTTATGAAGCGGAAGCGAACATAAATTGCATGGTCGAATTGATCCCGAAGCACTTCGGGTTAGAGGCTGCGAAGCAGCGTTTAACCCGATATTTAGGTACAAGGGACAATGTTTTTGATTATTTATCTTTTATCTTTTATCTTTTATCTTTTATCTTTTATTTTTAGTATAGCCCCCCCCCGAGAGGTTGTCAAGATTTTTTATACGTTAATTCCCTTTCTTAGAATTTCACCTAAGAAACTAATCTTGGGGGCAGACTGAATTTCATTTGTGGTATACCCTTGAGCTTCAATGGGTTTCATAATTCTTGCCGCTGCTATACCCAACACTTCCAGCCGCTGGCGTAAATTCATTTTCTGGAAATCATCCGAAACAACTAATAAATCAATATCACTATCCTCTCTTGATTGACCGCTGATATATGAACCATAAAGTATCACGCGGTTTACATGAATACCTCTCTTAAGCAATATCCTCTTATATTTCTCGACTATTTCTTTCTTGAGCCAATTGATAGATTCCTTATTCATATTTATATTATAACGATACTTTGTTGAAAATCCAAATTTATTTCTATTATTCTACGGTAACGCTTTTGGCAAGATTACGGGGCTTGTCAACATCGTATCCTTTTAATACTGCTATGTAGTAAGCTAGAAGCTGCAAGGGAATAATGGTAAGTAAAGGAGAGAACTCCTCTTCTATGGGAGGGATAAAAATTATTTCTTTTAAATACTCTCTTAACTGTTTATTGCCTTGAGTTGCAATGGCAATAATTTTCCCTTTCCGCGCTAATGTTTCCTGGATATTAGAAACCATCTTATCAAAAACAAAAGAATTATTAGCTATGCATACTACTGCTCTATATTCATCAATCAATGCGATAGGGCCATGCTTCATCTCACCGGCGGCATAACCTTCGGCGGGAATATAGGAAATTTCTTTAAGCTTTAACGCTCCTTCCAGGGCAGTGGGAAAATTAATGTTTCTGCCTAAATAAAGAAAAGCCCCAAAATGAAGATGTTTTTTGGCGATTGCCTTTATGGCGCTTGAATTTTGCAGTATTTCCCTCTGCTTTGTGGGCACTTTTTTTAAAGATGCTATAGCCCCATTTATATAGCTTTTGCTTAAAGAGTTCCTTAGATTAGCCAAATATAGCCCTAAGAAATAGAGAGTCATAATCTGTGCTGTATAAGCTTTGGTGGAAGCCACACTTATTTCAGGGCCGGCATGGGTATAAATAACAGAATCTGACTCTCTGGTTAATGACGAACCTAAAACATTACAGATAGAAAGAACTCTAACCTTACTCTTTTTGGCTTCCCGAACTCCCGCCAGTGTATCGGCAGTTTCACCGGATTGGCTAATAGCAATAACTAATGAATTCTTCCTTATAACCGGTTTTCTATACCTAAATTCACTCCCATAATCTACCGATGTTGGGATACGCAGGAATGATTCCATAATATATTTTCCCACTAAACCGGCATGATAGGCAGTCCCGCAGGCAATGATAATTATGTTTTCTACTTTTTTAAGGAAGCTGCTATCTAAATTAAAATCTTTAAACCGTATTGTGTTCTGACGAGATACACAGCAAGAAATAATTCGCGAAAGTACCTGAGGTTGTTCATGAATTTCTTTGGCCATAAAGTGAGAGAATCCTCTTTTTTGGACATCCTCCTGACGATAAGAAATGGTATTTATATCTTTATTTACTTTATTTCCCCGCATATCAAGCATATTAACACTATCTTTAGTAATTACCGCCATTTGATTATCTTCCAAATAAATGACTTGCTTTGTATAATTTAGTATCGCGGCAACGTCTGAGGCAATAAAATTTTCACCACTGCCCAAGCCAACAACTAACGGAGAATCTCTTCTCGCGGCTACTATTTTACCAGGTTCATCACTGCTTATAACTCCTAATGCAAAAGAACCCTTTATCTTTTTCACTGCTCCTCTTACTGCCGCCTCTAAATTTCCCTTATAGAGCTTGCTAATTAAATGTGCCGCTACTTCGGTGTCAGTTTGTGATTTAATTTTACATCCTTGTTTTTTTAAATTTTCCTTTAAATCCTGAAAATTTTCTATTATTCCATTATGAACCACAGAGATTTTCCCTGAACAATCAAGATGAGGATGAGCATTCACCACCGAAGGCACCCCATGTGTTGCCCAACGGGTATGGCCTAATCCCACATTTCCCCTTAAAACTTTCTTTTTAAGAAGGCTTTTTAAGTCAGCTATCCTGCCTTTGCATTTTGCGGTTGCTAACTTACCCTTATAGATAGTAACTATGCCCGCGGAATCATACCCTCGATATTCAAGATTCTTAAGCCCTTGAGCAAGAATCGGCACAGCATCTTTACTACCAATATAACCAATTATCCCGCACATTTTAACCTCGTTTGTTTATTTCGCATTGCGCATAAATGTACGCTTCAAAGAATCGCCGAGCCTCTTTTTCTGTATCTCTCTTGCTATGAGGTTCTTAAACAGAGAAGGCATAATAGCCAGAAGTGACGCTACATCGCCCCAGGTAAAAAATTTTACCTGAAAGCACTTTCTTAAGATATGCACAACCCTAGATGGCGGATAGAAAGAAAATTTTATCTTCCTGCCTATTTTTTTTAGAGCTGCCAAGCTATACGCATCGGAATAAAGAACATCGTTACTGCCAATATGATAGCCGGCGGTTTCTTCTACAATTTCTCTTAAAGGAGAAAATTTTTCTATTCTCAATTTCAAGAAAGTAATGGAGTCAACTCCTATTTCTTTTGCAAACTCCGCTATATAAAGCATTTCACTTTCAGTCTCAGTTATATTTCCGTAAATAAAATACCCATGGCAATAAAAAGGGTATTTTTTAAGCACTGTAAAATACTCTCTCACCGTTTTTGAATCAAACCCCTTGTTTAGTTGAGCGAGAATTCGATCGTGTGGAGACTCTATACCTATCAAGAGTGTCTTAAACCCTGCCTTAACCATTTTTTCTAATAGCTTAGGGTATCTAGCTATCTCAATACGAGTTTGAACGGCAAAGCGTTTTTTTATTTTGCGGGCAATGATTAAATCGCAAATTTCTTCTGCTCTTTTTGCGTCAACAGCGAAGTTTTCATCGCTAAAGAGTACCACATTGGCAGTTATACCTTCTATTTCATTTACCACAGACTCCGCGCTGCGCGCCGAATAATTTCTCTTTTGACCTAATGGATTTAATGTAAATGTACAGAATTTGCAGTTATAAGGACAACCCCTGGCGCTTAAAACCGTATCGAAAGTTAAATTTGCTATATTAACACCGCTTATGATTAAACGATATCTATTACGTCTTAAGGTACGATCCGGCGAAGCTATGCTGTCTACCGGGGGTAATGGCCGGTGCTTGTTATGGTATACCCTGCCATTTGCCCTGTAAGAAATACCTGAGATACTCGGAAGTGCTACGCCGGATACAATCTCTTTTATGGTTTCTTCCCCCTCACCTCTAACAACAACATCTATTTTTAGGCAGTTTTGAAATAATTCTTCAACTATCTCTGTGGCTGTATATCCACCTACAATCAAAGGTATATTATCCGGTATTTGGTTTAAGAGATGGTAGATTTCTTTAAGCTGACGATTCCATCCAATACCAACACATACGATATCTATCTCCCTGTTTATAAAATCCAATAGTTTATTGGTATGAGATAGCTCTTTTTCGTATCTTAAATCAAGGAGAGTTACTCGACCCACACAATCTTTGGCGCTTGTAGCAACATACTCAAGGCCTGTAGGCGGAAAAACCATCATCGCGCTTGTTGCCGAACTTTCAATATAAGGGTTTAGGAATAAGGCGTGATTATATTTCATAATAAATATTATAAGCTCCTAATTTTAATGTAGCAAGAGTAAAGAAGGAATATTTAAAATTTCCCAAGAAGGCAAGGAATACAACGGGAGGTAAAAAATTTAACCGGTGTGTTTTTTCTTTTTTTCTTTAGCGCGTTCTACGATAGGTCTCTTATCTGTTCCACTTTTTTTAAAGGCTCGCAATATTATTTCTGCTTCTTCAAACGGCACAGTGATAAAAGAAAACCTGTCAAAAATACGCACATCGCGTATCTTCCAAGGCGAAACCTGGGAAATTTGTTTAATCATATCTACGAGATTCTTAGGATTCATATTATCAATTCTACCTTTAGCGACGAATAAACGCGCAGTTCCTTTCATATCAACGGATACATCACGAATCTCACTGTAATTGCGGGCGTTTAACTCCTCCCCGAAGGCACACTTAATAAACGCCGCTACTACGCGAGTAGAGTCATTTTCTGCCAGCAAATCTTGGGCAAAATCCATATATTCATTACACTCAGGATGCGCAATAGCTGTAATGATATCATTCTTAATGCGTGTTTTTTTGGACTTAAGAACATCTTCTATCGCGGGAATTTTCTCCTTACGTATATCGGTTTTGGTAATCCTCTTAATAACACTGAGCTTACGGTATTCATCAGGAGTAATAAAAGTAATCGCAGTACCTTCCTTTCCGGCACGGCCGGTTCTTCCGATACGATGCACATATGAATCAGGGTCTTGAGGTAATGCGTAATTTATCACATGGCTTAAATTTTCAATATCAATACCGCGGGCGGCAACATCAGTGGCAACCAAAATATTGATGCGCTGTTGTTTAAATTTTTCCAGTATTCGTTCTCTCTGATATTGTGAAATATCCCCGTGAAGCCCTTCAACATCATATCCGCGATCGCAAAGTTTTTTAGAAACGTTGTCCACATCTATTTTGGTCCGGCAGAATATCAACCCGTAAAATTGGGCTTCGCTGTCAATAATTCTACACAAGGCCTCCAGCTTATCAGAATAGGCTACTTCAAAATAAATTTGGTCAGTTAACTTTACAGTTAGTTGCCCTTTATGAGCGTGGATAAACTGATAGTTGTGCATATATTTTTTCGCCAAATGCAATATTCTCTCAGGCATAGTCGCGCAAAAAAGTAACATTCGTTTCTCAGTATTAGTATAAGCTAATATATCCTCAACATCATCAATAAAACCCATATTTAGCATTTCATCGGCCTCATCAAGCACCATATACGATATGCTCTTTACATCAAGGCTTCCCCGCTGCAAATGGTCTTTAACCCGGCCTGGCGTACCGACGACGATATCCACTCCTTTATGCAAACGGCGCAATTGCTGATCCATTGATTGGCCGCCATAAATGGCAACAATTCCTAATCGTTTCTTTCCCCTCAAAGAATTAATTTCTTCGGCAACCTGCACTGCCAGCTCTCTGGTAGGGACAAGAATTAATGCCTGCACTTTTTTTATCCCTTCCTTAAAATTTTCAATTAACGGTAACCCAAAAGCGGCAGTTTTTCCCGTACCGGTCTGTGCCTGGCCGACAATATCCATATTCTCCTGCAGCAACAAAGGAATAATCTCCTCCTGTATCTTAGTTGGTTCCTCAAACCCTTTATCCCGCAATGCAGCTAATGTATTTTCCGACAGCCCTAACGCCCTAAATTTCTCTAACATTTGTTATGTCCTGACTACAGCACACCTGGTTATTTTAAAAATAGATTACTTTAGGAAGGATACCACCGCATCCCGCCTATAAGGCGGAATGCGGTGGAGACTTTTAAAATTATTTTAGTATCGTGAGCCTCTTCCGTATCCGCCGCCGCCAGAGTTGCTTCCGCCGCCGCTGCTGCCGCCGCTGCCAAATTTATTATCTCTGCGGGGTTCCATTTTTTTTGCTTTATTCACTGTCAACGCCCTGCCATTAACCTCTTTTCCATTTAGAAGCTCAATAGCTTTCTGAGCTGCCTCTGCTGTTTCAAATTCCGCAAATCCGAAGCCTTTGGGTCTACCTGTATATCTATCTGTAATGAGCTTTACTTCTAGCGCATTTATTCCTTCTGCTTCAAGCATCCCTTTTAATTCTCCCTCTGTAACACCATACTCTAAATTACCAATGTAAATCTTCTTTTCTTCTTCCATTTTCCCTTTCTCCTTCTAACCAAATTCCTTCTAAAACAACTTTTAGTGGAATTCTTAAGCCACTGAAGCTTTTACCCCTCTATGGCTCTACACTTTGAAAGATTATCTAATCTTTCAAACTACCTAAATCCCGTTAGAATTAATATTTTTAACGGGATTAACCGTGAAAAAATTTCTACAGAAATCCTTTCAACCCTTTTTTCTTTCTTCTTTCTTTTCTTTCTTCTTTTTTTCTTGCCCTCCTTTTTTTACAGTTATTTAAACAATATACCCGTTCTCATCCTCTTGATACAACCATTATCCAGAGGATTCATCCAAACAAAAAACCCCCGTAAATCAATTTACGGGGGTTTTTAGCAATCGAAAATCAAAATCATTCCTTAGTTTAATACCCGCCGGGATATCCGCCGCCACCGGGCATTCCTCCTCCGGGAGACATCATAGAAGCCTTTTCGTCTTTATCAGGCTTATCCGCCACTACTGCTTCAGTAGTAATGAGTAAAGACGCAATGGAAGCAGCGTTCTGTAAAGCAGTCCTCGCTACCTTTGTAGGATCAATGATTCCTGCTTCAAACATATCGGTGATTATATTCTTTTCCGCGTCAAAACCGATATTTGTTTTTTCTTTCTTAACCTGTTCTACGATCACTGAACCTTCTAAGCCTGCGTTAGATACTAGCTGTCTTAAAGGCGCTTCCAATGCCCGCTTTACAATATTCGCCCCAATTAACTCATCTCCCTCTAGCTTTAATTTTTCTACGACAGGTATGGTACGCAAGAGCCCCACTTCTCCACCGGGAATTATTCCTTCCTCAACAGCAGCTCTGGTTGCATGAAGAGCATCTTCAACCCTAGCCTTCTTTTCTTTCATTTCTGTCTCTGTGGCTGCCCCTACGTTAATTACGGCAACTCCTCCGGCCAACTTTGCTAATCTTTCCTGAAGTTTTTCTTTATCATAATCAGAATCACTAGCATCAACCTGTTTCTTTATCTGATTAATTCTACCCTGTATAGCGGAAGTCTTTCCTGCCCCTTCAACGATAGTGGTATTTTCCTTATCCACCCTGATACGTTTGGCTCTTCCTAAATCATCTAAGGGAACGCTCTCCAATTTTATTCCCAGCTCTTCGGTAATTGCCTTTCCCCCTGTAAGAACCGCGATATCATCCAGCATTGCCTTGCGCCTATCTCCATAACCAGGAGCCTTTACCGCGCAGCAAGAAAAAGTTCCTCTTATTTTATTAACTACTAATGTTGCCAAGGCTTCTCCCTCTACATCTTCAGCAATTATTAATAAAGGTTTTGCTGCCCGGGCAATTTTCTCTAAAAGGGGAAGCATATCCTTTATGTTAGAAACTTTTTTCTCATAAATTAGAATATATGGATCTTCCAGTACGCATTCCATCTTTTCCGCGTCGCTGACAAAGTAAGGAGACAAATACCCCTGATCAAACTGCATACCTTCCACAACATCTAAAGTCGTAGCCATAGATTTTGCTTCTTCAACAGTAATTACTCCATCCTTACCAACTTTATCCATAGCATCGGCGATTAATTCACCAATCTTTGAATCACTATTGGCGGCGATTGTTGCTACCTGAGCTATTTCTTTCTTATCCTTAACCGGTTTGGACAACCTTTTGAGCTCCTCTATCGCTGCCGCAACTGCTTTATCAATTCCTCTTTTTAACCCCATAGGATTTGATCCCGCGGCAACATTTTTTAAACCTTCTTTAAATATCGCTTCGCCTAAAATTGTTGCCGTAGTCGTTCCATCTCCGGCGGTATCAGAAGTTTTCTCGGCAACTTCCTTTATTAATTGCGCACCAATATTTTCGTAAGGATCTTCCAGCTCTATTTCCTTTGCTACTGTAACTCCATCTTTAGTAATTGTAGAAGAACCGAACTTTTTCTCAAGAACCACATTTCGTCCTTTAGGGCCTAGAGTAACTTTGACTGCCCGAGCGAGCATCTCCACTCCTCTTAAAATCGCCCTTCTTGCTTCTTCGCTAAAAAGTAATTGCTTAGCCATAAACTTACCTCCTCCTTCTTTACCCAACGATAGCTAAAACATCATCTTCTTTCATAATTAGATATTCATCACTATCAACGGTTATTTCTGTTCCTGAATATTTACCATAAAGTATCTTGTCTCCAACCTTTAACGATAAAGAAATGACTTTTCCCTCATCGGTCTTCCTGCCTTCGCCAACAGCAACAATTTCTCCTTCTTGCGGCTTTTCCTTTGCTGTGTCGGGAATAACAATCCCTCCTTTTGTCTTTTCCAGCTCTTTTGATGCCTTAACCAAAACTCTGTCTCCTAATGGCTTAACCTTCATATCACTCCTCCTTTTTACTTCTTTCCACCTATTTGTTTTGTATCCTAATTTACAGCGATTCGCGTCTTCATTTATTTAGCACTCTCATCGTGAGAGTGCTAAATATTGTACTCACAAAAAAAAACTTGTCAAGCAAATTTTATAATATTTTTTCAGTTTTATAACTCCCTGTTAAATAAGATGTTACGGGAGAGTTGGTTAAGAAGAAATTTCATTACCTAAAATTAAAAGGCCCCTTAACACTAAAAGCGGCTCATATATGCAGGAAAAATTTAATTGCGCAGCTACAAAAGAAGCTTCCCCGCCGGTTATAATAATTGTCTCTTTAGGCCGAAGGTGTAAAATTCTTTTGTATTTCTCTACTAAAGAATTTACCATTGAGGAGAATCCTTCTTCTACCCCCTTGGCTATACTTCGTTTGGTATCTTTAGGGATTTCCACCTTCAAACGGCTCGCTTTTGAGGAAAATTCTTTCGTTTTCTTTAATTCTATTTTCTCGGGCAAAAGAGCGCAGCGAGATAGCACTTTTAATGTTGACCCTATTCCAGGCAAAATTAATCCTCCCTGGTAATCTCCTTTCTTGGATAAAAAATCAAAAGTTATTGCTGTACCAAAGTCAATAATCAGCCGTGCGCGATGAAAAATTTTCGAAGCGGCAAAAGCGCAAACCAATCTATCCATCCCTACCTCTTTTTTATTATAGAAGCACCTTATGGGAATTTTAATATCTTCGCCTGCTATATATACTTTTCGTTTTAAACTTTTAAAGATTTTTGTAACTGAAGGAACCACGGAACAAATTAAAATTTTTTCTTTGGGATACTTAGAAAAAACTTCCTCAATATTTTTTTTATTAGCCTTGTCGGTCGGAATCCGTTTAGTCTTTATAAACTGCCCCTTTCTCTCCCAGGCAAAATTTAAATTTGTATTTCCCACATCAATAAGAATCATTTCTTTCCGTACTTTCTTTAATAAATTGAGGTTCTTTCGTAAATTTTACAAACATAGACTACAGATTTAACGCGGTATTTTTTCGTACTCCCATCCACCGCACTGTGGATTCGAGGAATGCTTGTTGAATGCGTAGGCTTTTTAGTGCTTATAAGTCTTTTCACTGCGCAGGCGGATGTCAAGAAGCCAAATAGTTTTCTGTTTATCATCTACGTTATAAAGAACGCGGTAATTTTCAATGCGCAACCTGTATTGAGCTTGATAATAACTAATAAGAATCGGTGGTTTAATTTGGGTGAAATTTTTATTGCTAAAAGGGCGGGGATTATTTTCTAAATCTTTTATTGTGCCCAATATCTCATCTCTCGTGTTCTGGCGTGAGATTTGTTTCTGTAAGAATTTGTCAAAGTACTTTTCCAGCCGCGGTGTGGGAAATTTTATTTTATATCCCATCGTTTATTTGCTCTTAGAACGGTGTTTTTTGTAAACTCTAGAAAAGGAAATTCCTTTTGTGCCTCGCTCAATAGCCTCTACGCCTTCGTGGACATTTCTCATAGTGTTGACGTCGGTCAGTTCATCGAGAAATTCCAAAAGCTCTACCATATCATTATAAGGCAAAAGCACTTTTACCGGTTCTCCCCGATCAGTAATTATTACTGGCTTTTCCTTTTTTCGGAAAATCTTACAAAGATGGTCCCTAAAGTCTCTTATTCCGATGTGGTCTGATTTTAACAAATCAATTGTAATGCTCATTTTTCCCTCCTGTGATAATTTCTTTATGGCGATAATTGTCGCCACCAATAAAGTATACCATATTAGTCTTAACTAGGTCAAGTGTTATTTGGTAAATTTGCGGGAATGGAAAGAGACATTGATCCCAGAATTAAAAAGTACGGTAAGCAATTGTCAAGAAAATAGAACCGTCCCCGGAAGTAAATATTCAGTAAATACCGTCTAAATTTTTTTGAATATTCAGTGCAAAATGCAAATTGTAAATTGCAAAAGTTAAAATTATTTGTTCTTCATTTAACAACCGTTCACTAAGTTCCTTCTTCATTTTACTGTCTTCATTTTGCACTTTGCAATATGCACTTTGCAATTTGCAATAGAATGTACTCTACTGACTATTTACCCCCGGAATTCGCCCGAAAATTATAAAAAGTTCCTGATTTTACGCTTAGGAGGAGGTTCACTGACTATTTACCGGAAAATTAGGTGCGTGTCCCCGGAATTAGTAGGATTACTGGAATTACCACAACTATTTTACTAAAGCCGATGGGATATTTGGACTTTCTGGATTTACTGTAATAGTTCTTTTTGAGGGATTTATAACTAAGTCCATATCTTCCATTGGAACTGCTCCCATTAATACAGAATCTCCTAATACTAACGCGCCTACGAAACAATTACGATTGCCGAAACTAACTAGGATTGGGCCAACATAAGGCACTACATGTGATTTTCCATCTGCTGTTTTTACTTCTCGTTTTTCTAATTCTTTTAATTTCAATTGAACTGAAATATGTTCTGGAATACATAATGTCATCGCGCCTGTATCAACAAGAGCATTTACTTTGATAGGCTTTAATTTTTGTTCTCTTGGATTGGCTAAAAATATATCAGCATAAACAAACCCCATATTTTTCATCTCCTTTCTGTAATTCTGAATTAAGTGCGTGTCCCCGGAATTCCTAGAATATTTCTCATCTAGTATCTATCATTTTTTAATTTTACATTGTCATTTTGCATTTTGCATTTTGCATTTTGCATTTTGCATTTTGCATTTTGCATTTTTAGTATATTCCCCCCCGAGGGGGTTGTCAACGTTTTTCTATCTTCAGGCTCTTTAATTCCTTTACTTTATCTCTCAATTGGGCGGCTTTTTCAAACTGTAGGTTTTTTGCTGCCAAAAACATTTCCTTTTCCAATTGAGTGATTACCTCTCTTATCTGGAATTCTTTATCTTCTAAGCCCAACCTTATCCGTAAATCCTCTTCGCTCTTTAGATAAATCTCTATACCTTCTCTAATCTCTTTCTCTATGGTCTTAGGAGTAATATTATATTTGCGATTATATTCCAACTGCAATTTCCTCCAACGCCTGCTTTCAGAGATTGCTTTTCTCATCGATTTAGTAATCGTATCAGCATACATACAGACT
>JAHJHM010000174.1 GCA_018823915.1 Candidatus Omnitrophota bacterium | reverse complement strand
CTTCTTTTACTCCACTTACATCTTCTTTTACTCCACTTACATCTTCTTTTACTCCACTTACATCTTCTTTTACTCCACCTACTTCTTCCAAAAGCACCTCAAAATGGCTATTCTCTTCTTCTGCTCTTTTATTTTCTGCTGCTTCTTCTTTCTTTTTTCGGGCAGCATTCGCTTCTACCCTAATTGATTCTTCAATCTGTTTTTGTAATTCAAAAGGTACAACATATACAATATAATCCACAAGCGCTTTCTTTCCCTTTTCAATTCTCTTATTAATTTCTTCAGGATTTAATTCCCCCAATTCCCTATCGGAAATATCCATTGCTTTTAATATCTTTTCTAATTCTTCACCATTAACTTTCTTTATTCTTCCCTCAACGTCAATATCATATTTCTTGTCTTTTTCCTCATTTTCTATTTTTGCATCTAAATCAATATGCGTTTCATCCGAAGCATCAAAATAATCTTTCTTTTCTTTTGCCTTTTGTGCTTCCTCTGATAGAGAAGTTTCCGAAGGTTGCTTTTTGGAAAATAAGTAAGCTTGATGGCGAATCAAGTGATGTTTGTGTCGGTCTACATCCTCTATTTGAACTGGCGAAGAACTATAAGTTGCTAAGGAAGCCCCTCTTGCGGCTGGGAGGCGACGTAAGGGGCTTCCGGCAACTTTATTATTTTTATAATTTCTAAGGGCCCCGAAATCGTTTAGCTGGGAGGCGACGAGATCAGGACCCTCGAAAATAATATTCTTGACAAATTTCGCTCTCTGAATTAATATATAGCTTGCTATGGAAAAGAGAAAGAAAGCCCTCAAAACGACCTTTACGGCAAGAGAAGTTACGGTAATATTAGAAGATATAAGAAGCCAATTTAGAGTATTTGGTGAGAAATTAGACAGTGTAGATGATAAATTGGATAGCACAATGGGTATGGTGGCAAAGAATACCGAAGGTATAACGATGTTGAATATAAGAATGTCGGGAACTAAAGACGAAATTCTCAAAGTAAATGGTAAACTCGCCCAGATAAACAGTAAACTTGATAAAATAGAAACGGGGATAAGAGTCGTCAAAGAAGATTTTGGCAAGCGATTAACCGCCTTAGAAGCAACTCCTTTCAAATAATCTTTTATAGATCGAACCCGTAATCTCTCGATAAGCGATGGTTTAGTTAAATCATCGCCTATTTTTTTGATTCCTATCGGAAAGAAAAACAGCTTGATTTTTTCTGTTATCGTATTATATATAGGTAAGGAAAGATTGTGTTTGCTGATAGCTGAAAGCTGAAAGCTGCCTGTCCGCCGAAGCCTTGGCGTAGGCGGAATAGCTGATAAAGACGGCGGAGCAACGCCGCTACTCGCATTAAAATAAGAAGCAGAATCTATCTTCCTAACTTCCACATCACTCTTACCAAAATAATTCTTCGGTTTCTCCTGAAATTTACTACTAGCTTCCACCACTGCAGAACTAACTCCATCATTACCTGAAGAAGAAACAACTAACCAAGGATTTTCTCCCTCCTTTGATTTCGGTAAATTTGGCTTTTCTCTCTCATCTATTTTTACCATTTCTTTAGAGAGGGAAGGCAAGGAAGAATTTATCGAAGAAGAAGTCTTTTTAGTTATTCTAATCCACCTAGGAACTTTTTGCATATAATCACGGTAGGAATCACCATAGGATAACTTAAGATAGTGTTCTTCTATTGATACCTGGATATCTGTAATCACCCATAGTAAAACAGGCACGATAAGAGACTGATAAGAGTGTGCTTGTAGCGCCACTGAAATCATCCAGAGGGCAAATATCCTATAAGAAAGGTAGGTTGGGTTCCTGGTGAAGGAAAATGGCCCATTGGTAAGTAGTTTCTCTGTAACCTCCTGAGTATCTTTGTTCTTATCTACTATCTTATACAAATATAAATTAGTAAACCCTATCGCTGCCGCTATAGGAACTAATAACGCTCCATTAATGATGCCGGAAATCCCTTTATCCACTACATCTTTCAAAGAGTCAGGTGCTGCCATACCTATAAAAGCAATCAACCCCGGAACTAATACAACCCATAGAACTCCGTTAGATAAACCGTTAGCAATCCCCGCATATCTAAGTTTGCTTTTAAAAGATATAACATTGCTTGAATCCTCACAGGAAGTCCTCTTTATTATTTTATTTATCCATTTAAAGTCTATAAAAACCATAATAATAGCTGACATTATATATAATTTTTGATAAGTGAGGTTAGAGGATATTGTTAAAAGGGAAAAGCATAATGTTGTGAGAAACAGGATATATAGAGGTACTGCTTCCCATATCAAAGAAACTATCTTATATAAAAAGGTTATAATAGAAGAAATTTTTGAGGGAATAGACTGAATTAGGGTAAGGATTTCTTTAGCCTGGTTTAATCCTGCAATGAAACGATATACGCTATGCGCTATACGATATACGAATGAAGGCGGACTGATAGCGTGCGGGAGATTGTTTGGATTTCTCCCAATAAAAGTATAAAGACGGTCTAATAGACTTCTTAAGAATTCAGGTATTCTTAATTCTATCTTCTTTCCACCAAGCGCACTGCTCGAACCTGAATTGCTGTTTCTCGAACCAGTTCCGTTTGAACCTGCGCCTCTGGCTGTATTTCCTACTGGCAAATCTTTATCGTTGCCACTCCTATCACTGCCTGTTGCTGGTTTTGCTGGTTGCTTATTATTCTTCGTGCTATCTAAGTCATTCTTTCTATATGCACCTCCTTCGTTTCCAACTTCCCCGCTTCCTTTAGAAGATACACCTCTTCCGTATCCAGCTTCACTGCTTCCTGCAGAAGACGCACGTTCTCCATTTCGTTCTCCAGAAGATACACTTTTTGCGTCTATACTACTCTTGTAGTTTTCTAAAGAGCTATTGCTTACACTCTGAGCTTCCTCTATAAACGATAAACGATAAACTATAAACTCTCTTTTTTCACCTCCCTGTATGTTTTGAACAACTTCGCACGGAGACATAGCGAAGTTGCCCACCGTTGTTGGGCCAGCATGCACACCTGATGAGGCAAGAGTTTCCTCTAAGTTGTCTGAAGAAACAGCTTCTATCTCTGCCTGCTGTATAGATTCTGCTGCTAAAGCAGAAGGACAAAATACCTCTCCTGCCCTATCAAAAAGACTTCTAAGCTGGCTAAAAATCAATCCTCCTCCTGTAGCCGGAGAAGATACGGGTAATGGCAAAGGTTTATGCGGAGAAACAGGCATTGAAGGCATAGGCATTGAAGGCATGCCCATAGGATTCGGGCTGCTGGCACCAAAAGGATGATTATTAACCGGCTCGCTCTCTATAGGAATGGCAGAACTACTGACAGATGAACCCGGAATAAACCCATTCACACCTTGCCCTAATCCTGGAATACCTGATGAGCTATGATTTTCCTGCCTTTTTGTAGAAACTGCCGAAGAAGACGCTTCTTCTCTTTGCTCTTGAGTAACTACATCACGATAATAATCTTTCCTCCCTGCACTGGAAGCTTGAAAAACTTTACTTAATTCTTCTCGACGATCCTCAATAATTTTTCCCTTGACAGCGTTATTATTAGATTGTATACTCGGCTTTGTGAGATCAATATTTACAGCGGAACGACGAAGGGAGCTATCTAAAACATTCCTTTCAGTTTTTTCGTACTTAGTGCCAGCGGTTTTTATAGGCGATTTTATAGTAAAGGAACTACCTGTTTGGTTAAAATCAGCAGCATTCATCCTTATTCTATCTTTTTTACTAGTAGGAACTTTATTGTATCCTAGTTCAAGAGGAGTAGATTGAAAAAATGATAATCCTAATGATGACCATACTCGTGCTTGCGGTAGGAATTTGGTTTGTTGTTGAGCAATATCGTATCCACCATCCGAAATCTCACCACTAAATAATCGGACGTCTGACATCCAATTATTTCTACCCACACCTTCAACTCTGTCCTTTAAAGATTTGACGCCAAACTGTGTTAGATCAATCTCTCTGCTGGGCAGCTTTGGTATCTTATATTCTATTAACTGTAGACTATGAGCTATGAGCTTTGAGCTATCAGCTAATTCTGCCGGGCTGGATGCCTCTTCTAAAAGGTCGCTGTCCCCTTTCCCCAATTTTCCCTTGACAACGTTCTCTTTAGATGGTATATTCAATTTTGTGGGGACTGAATTGGAATCAAAAAAACTTTTTTGGGACGAAGGACGGAAAGAATTCTTAGCAAAGCGACTTGGTGAATTTATTATGATATCCGTTGCTGCAGGATATGCCTCAGCCTTTTTTAAAGGTTTCCCTTCCTCGGTAAAGATTTTAGTTTGGGGCTGTATAATTTCTGCCCTGACAATAGGTATACTCTTGTCAGGAAAAGGAGAATAAGATGTCACTAATTGTAATGGTTTGCTTAACTTTTCTTGTTGTCTCTTTGGTGGCTGGATTCTGGATGGTTTTTGAACAACGGCAGATAAAACACGCTCATCACTCTCACTAACTATCTTTCCTAATAATTCTTTCCCTTGCAGTAGCTTTTGGGGCTGAGCAATACCGCCTTCATCACTCAAAATCTTCCCACTAAACAATGCGGAAATAGGCTGCTGTTTGCCGCCTAAAATCGCCCCTAACACATCATATAAAATACCCCTACGGTCTTCGGTGCGCAGAGAAGACTCACCGCCGAACTGTGTTAGATCAATCTCTCTGCTGGGCAGCTTTGGTATCTTATATTCTATTAACTGTAGACTATGAGCTATGAGCTTTGAGCTATCAGCTAATTCTGCCGGGCTGGATACCTCTAAAAGGCGTCTGTCCCCTTTTTTTGTTCCCGTAAATGCCCCTACCTCTAAATAATTCTTGACATTTTCCGGAATAGTAGGTAGAATTTGTTTGATGGATAAAACTAAACTGTTAACTTCAGCAAAGAAAGAGCTTATAGCGTCTGGGCTAATGAATCTCTCTGTACTGGGATTGAGTGCATATTTAGTAAGTGATCTATTTATCCAGTTGAGTTTCTGGGTTAAGCTACTAATTATTTTAGCGAACATTTCTTTATTTGTGGTAGCGGTAATAGTATGTCCGGATAAAAAGGAGGAATAAGATGTCAGCAGCAATCGTAATGATTCTCTTAGCATTAGCAATTCTATCTCTTTTTGGGTGGGAACAGCACCGAATAAAGAAAACTCGCCAGGCTTCGCATTAAAATTAGCGGCTTTGTTGCTTAAAATCGCCCCTAACACCTTGCCTAAAATACCTAATCGCTTAAAATCAGAAACTCTATCCCCTATATTGCCATCTTGATCAACAAAAATCCACTTGACAGAATTATCTAAGTTAGATATACTGTTTTTCGTGGAACCTAAAGGATTCTGGACTAATAAACGAAGGGAATTTGTAGCTAAACTAATTGGTGACTTAGCTAAATTATTAACCGTATCAGGATTTGTTAGCGGATTATTTATCAAAACAGAATATTCTCCTGCATTGAAATTTTTAGGAGTGTGCGGATTATTCATCCTATTTTCTATTGCTACAATTTCTTTTCCTAGGGAGGTATAATATGGGTTTTTCGTTGATGATTCTGTTGGCAGTAGTTGTATTTGCGGTAGCAATGGTAACATGGATGGGGGTAGAGCAATACCGCCTTCATCACCCAAAATCTTCCCACTAAACAATGCAGAAACGGGCTGCTGCTTGCCGCCTAAAATCACCCCTAACACATCATATAAAATACCCCTACGGTCTTCGGTGCGCAGAGAAGACTCACCGCCGAACTGTGTTAGATCAATCTCTCTGCTGGGCAGCGTTAGTATCTTATATGCCGGGCTGGATGTTTTTTTAACTGAAAGGTCGCTGCCCCCTTTCCCCAATTTTCCCTTGACAGCGTTATTCATAGATGGTATATTTAGTTTGATGGGATTAAATAAACTCCAGCGTGAGAAGTTTTCAGAAGCTTTGTTTGATGTTGGTAAATTAGTAATTGCGGTTTTAATCTTAGGCTCTCTTATTTCAAAGGAAGAAATCATAATTAAACTTTCATCAATTCTATCAGGAATAGTGGCTTCTAGTATATTATTTTGCTGGGCAATTCTATTATTAAAAGGAGAATAATGCAAATACTCATTTATATCTTCCTTCTTATCAGTGTAATTGCGATCGTGGGTATAGCTTTGACCATTCCCCACAAGCAACGGCCGCTTCACCATTAATCCATTATCTGCTAAATGATAGAAATTATCATATTCTGGTTCCTTGCTTTTACTGCCTTGGGGGGGCTGATTATTTATCTTAACAGCTGCAGGCACAAAGGGCACCACGCCGTACGACACTAACTTCTCTTTAATCCCTCGGCCAAAATCAGCGATTCTATCTATTACAGACTCACCCCCGCCAGGCAGAGCTAAATCCATTGGTATTATCCTGCTTTTATTAGGTGTTGCAGTTATTTCAGATGATAAATAAGGAGGTATAAATAATGACCACAATAATTGCCATTGGGGTATTAGCTTTGATAATTCTGGGGTTATTTGAGTGGGAACAGCACCGAATAAAGAAAGCTCACCAGGCTTCGCATTAAAATTAGCGGCTTTGCTGCTTAGAGGTCCTTCCGCAAACACCCCTAACACCTTTCTTAAAATACCTAATCGATCATAATCAACAGTTTCGCCCCCCCTAAACAAACTAAGATCAAAATATTTGGGATTAAATTTCCCGGGCAGTGATGGCATCTTATATTCTATTAACTGTGGACTATGAGCTATGAGCTTTGAGCTATCAGCTAATTCTGCCGGGCTGGATGTCTCTAAAGGGTGTCTGTCCCCTTTTTTTACAATCTTGGCTGCGGTTGGAGTAAATTTAAATTCAATGCCGCGTTCCTTCAATTTCTTTAATGCGGCATTTCTAATTTCCGTAATATCGTCCATGTATTGATCAATATTAGTTTTTTCTGACCAAAACTCTTTGGCTGTTCCACCGTTGTGCTCAACGATTCTAGCTATCTCGTCTAACAACCCTACATTTCCTAGTGGCCCATAAAATTCTTCATTTGGTATAATCTTCTCCTCAATAGTATCATACTCCACAGTTCCTTCTTTGGTAACTACTTTATATTTGCCCACCTTAGCATTGTGTATATTTAGAGGGAATATAACATCAAGGGTGGAAGGCAGTGGAATTGTCCGATTGTTGTGGTTAGGATGATTGTGTGTTCCGCTCTTTATGTTATGCTCTATGCTATCCTGATGCCCGATGCCGGCATAATTTCCTATTATTACAACAACTTTACCGTTTTCCAATTCATATATACCTACTTCTCGTTCGGCTTCTCTTATCAATTCTACGAAGCCCTCTGGAACAGTGTCAAGCTCGTAAACCTCATGCCCATCTTCTTCGATTCTCACATTCGTCGCCTGTTTTTCAAGTTCTTCCCTCACCGCTGCGGTTCCAGGCTCAATTAGCTCTGGTATCTTATGCTCCACCAAGCTAGGTGCCTTTTTAGCTAAAAGGTGTCCGTCCCCTTTTTGTTCTTTTGCCTGCTTTGCCCTCTCTATTCTATCTGGCGGCTCTAAGGGCAATAAGGGAAGTTTTGGTTCCAATAAAGATGGGCCGGGATAAAAACTGGCAAGAAAATCAGAAGAGTAAAGATGAGAGAGGCTGGGAGACTGCAATTTCATCCATTCTTTATCGATAGGAGTAGTACCGTTATTCTCCATCAAGATCTTTCTCGTGCCCCAGGCAAGTTTCTTTAAATTTCTGTTCTTACTCCAGGTTTTAGTTAACCTGTAAGAAATATCTTTTAACTGCTGGTCGTCTTGAGAATAATCACTATAGTAAAACCGGCGCATTTCATCCATATAAGCGTCTCTCTCATGGGCAGGGCTGCGACGTTTAGCTAACCAGTGCCAAATCCGCCGTGTGCCCCATCTATCTGCAAGATTAACGCCAGTGGTGGAATGGATATAAGAAACATCATCAGGAGTTAAAGTATAGTTACCTTGCTTAGCCCTTAGAAAAGCATCAACCGAAGTAAAGGTTAAAGCGAAAATTTCCGTAGGATTATAACCCCATAAAGCTTCTCTTGATTCACCCAAGGGGATACCTAAAAACTTACCAAATAAGTGGCCAAGCTCATGGCGCAACTCCGTTCTTCCTATCCCTCTTAATCTAAATCCATATTTACCATCTTTTCCTAAGGCATTTTCTATTCTATTTAAAGGAAGGAGGAGCTCATAACCCCTGCCTTCATCCTCCCTTTGCACAATCTTTACCGTATCTATGTCCGGAGGAGCGAGCTTGGGTGTAATTTTATGCTCAGTAATCAATTTCATAAGCTCGTCCGCTGCGGCTTCAGGGCTTTTGTTGTTAAGAAGAGCTTTTATATCCTCAGGAAATGTTCCCAAGGCTATCTCATAGGTCTTTATGAGGCTCTTCTTAATATTTTTTGAGGCATTAAATAAATTCTCCTCGGCATCGGTTAAGAAAGTAGAAATTTGTGAAAACTCCATATCCTTAGGCAGAAGCCCTTGGGCACGAAGAGGAATGGCGGTATTAAGTTTATCAAGGATAGCGCCTCTATCATCAAGAATAAAAGAGATATCCATTTTTTCTTTTTTTATCCCTAACTGATAGAGTAATTCTTCTGGCTGATTGAAAAATTCTACTGCCTTACTCTTATCAATATTCAAAGCCGGGCCATAACGTGCCAAGTTCTGCCTTAAGACAACTGTCTTTTCTATTAATTGAGGGTAATCTTCTAATTTACGGAGAGCATGCTTAATCTCTCCTCTTTTCTCTTCTAATTTTCCTTCTTCTGTTGTAAACAACTGAGAAAGAAATTGAGCAACCTCTTTCTCCTTCTGAGAAATAAGCTGATTACTAATCTGAGCATAGCCCTCAGGCTTATCCTGATGAGGCTCATATTTAATCTCTAGGAGATTCTTATACTCCTGGAAAAACAAGCGTAAATAGCTAACCTCTTGTCTAGTAAGCTTAACTTTTTTAGAGAGAGAACCAATAAAATCTTCACTGGGCTTTAGACTTTTGTTATTGCCTATTATCTTTCTTGTCTGCTTATTAACATCGCTGACTGCCTTTAGGTGCGCAGTCCAATCAGAAGAAGAAAACTCGGTAAGCTTCTGGACTTTAGAAATCCTCTCAAGGAAAGACTCTCGATTATTTCCTGAACCAAGAAGAATATCCGTAGTAATAGAATCTAAGATTCTCTCTGATTCTATCTTCAGTAAAGCCTCCTTTCCTTGCTTAAGGTCTTCCTTCCAAGCTACTACTCTAGGGGTAGGATTTCTGTTCCAGAGATAAGCATTTATTTTTCTCATTGTATCGTTGTTAATGTTTTGTGGTAAAGCTATATCTCTCTCATCAAATTCCACATCCTTAGCAATTACCCCAATTACATCCTCGTCAATCTCTGCCTTTACCTTATTCCTACCATCCTCAATCTTTTTCTGGACAAAATAAAGAGTAGAAGATAAAGAATCGAGAAGGCTCCTTCCTTCATTTCTTTCTTCTCTCCAAGGCGTAAAAAGATTATATGATCTGCTGTTGCGAAAAGCCTCTATCTTTCTCTTGGTTTCAGAGTCAACAGAGCTTAAAATGTCAGTAACGGTCAAATCTCCAACCGCCCCAAGGCCTTTTTCTTCCAAAGTTTGTTTTACCGCGCCGATTACATCGTTAAACATAATTTCTTTAGTTAAATCCTCTTTTTTGCGAGAAAACCTATCAGGATGAGCAAGAGAAATGATCTCTATGAGAGATTTCTGTAGAGATTGAGATTGAGCAGCAATCTCATCTTCGGTAGGTATTTTCTTTGAAATAAGCCCTAATGTTTGGTAATCCTTAATCAGAGAATTAAACTGGGCCTGATTAATCGTGTTGCGTGTGCCGGCAAGAATTTGCAGAAGAGTGAAATCTTGGCCTTCTTCTTTTTTAAGGAGCTTTTCTCCCAGCCCGCTCATTATTTCCCAAGAAGACTTGTTTTCTCTTAGGGAAGCATCAATATCAAGCATATCTAAATATTTACTACCCGTAATGTCAAGACCTAATTTCCCACTAAAGTATTTGTCAAATTTTAGCACCCTTTCTTTCGGTGATAAACTTAGATATTCAGAAAGCTCCTCTGGGCTAAAACTTTTCTTCTTATCTATCTGCTTAAATAACTCGTTCACCTCTCCAATGCGAATAGAAGTAGCAAGTTCTTCTGCGTAAGAAGGAGGCTGAAAATGCTTAGCCAAGCTAACTTCAAGGGGGCGGTTAGGATTATCATTGTCCAACTTACCATAAAAAGAACTCCATAAAAAAACAGGGCGCTGGTGGTGAAGAAAACCCAACCATTTATTTTTCTGTTTATGAGAAATTTTGTCTTCGGCTTCCCTTACATTTAACCTTAAAGCTAAGAGATACTCTCTTAAATCTTTATTCGTGGTAAACTCATTTATTTTCTCTATTCCTCTTAAAGAAGGACGCAAGTATGACCACAAAGAAGGAGACACAATGCGCATAAAAGAATCGAAACTCTTTTTATACTCTATCGGCTCATTGGCGATTAAAGCCTGGCGGTAAATATTTTCTGAACCTTTATCAGGAAAGAGAAAAAGAGCCCTCTTGAGCCGTCCGGTTAGTGATTTTTCATTAAATTCTAAGTAGCTCTGCACTGCTGTAGGAGAAATCTGAGCATGATAGGACATATCAGCAATAATCTGTTTAGCCGTTTTTTCATTACTCACCATCGCTTCAATAATTTTTCCCCGCTGAGCAATAAGAGAAAGTCGCTTATACCCGTAAAGCTGCGCCCTACTCTCATCATCAACTTCCATCAAAGGATTAATACTTAAAGAGAGGATGTCTTTTAGGTGCCCGATTTTAGAAGAACTAAGATTGTATTGTGTTAGGGAATTAACTGCCTTATCTACCTCCTCTAAAACGACCTTGGCATTATTAATAATATGAATATCACCTATCTGGGGATTAAAATTATTCACCGCTTGCTTTAAAGCACTTAAGAAAAATAAGTTCTGGGGGTTGGGATTAGGAAGTTTACTGATATTTGCCTTAAACACAGAGAAAAACTGATGAGGATAAAGACTATGGCGGGTGATACCGTCTAAATTTGCCCGCAGGTTCTCACGGAAAGATGAAGAAAGAGGCACCCCTTCCTGGGCGGCGATACCCACTAAAGTATCTACTCCTGCCTTTAACTGCCGGCTGTGTTTTAATGCCTTTTCTGAAGAACTACCTGAGGTGCGTATGGTAGATAAGAAGACTTCTTCTGCTAAATGTTGGCCTAATCTTACTAAATCCTTTACGCTCTTTGTTTCCCTTAAAGACGGGGGAGATTTATTTCCTTTTCCCTGCTTATTTCTCTCTTTATCACACCCCTGCCAAGTCTTCTCTAAATCTCTCCACTCTCCCATTTTAAGATGAACCTCCATCGTTGAACGCATAAATTTATCTCTTCTAAAGGGTGATTTTCGGGCTAATGTCCTTAATTTGGTTTGAGTAGGCTCATAACTCTTACTTTCAACTGTTTTTCCTCCTCCGCTAATTACATCATATAACTTATTAATTTGGCTATGGGCGTTCTCTAAGGCCTGTAAAGCTAAATGTTGAGGTTTAACCATATTCTTAAAGGCAACACTGGCATAAAGCTCAGAATTATGGTCTAAAATCACCTCCTGATAAACCCTTTCCAGAAACCCCCTCTGCTTTAAACTGCCATGCCTATCTACATATCCCTTGAATGCCTCAAACCTTGCCTTTACAAACATATCCGTCATAAAGCGGGAAAACATAGTATAAGCATTGTGGGAACGGTTAATTTCTTCTTTAAGATGAAGGCTTAAAAGCACGGCCTGATGACGGCTGAGGCCTTCCGGCTTATTCATCTTATCTATCCATTCCTTCTTTATGGGGCTTCCTTTGGGCAATCTTCGCTTTAAATTCTTTTTTATATCGTTAACAGAATTCTCGGCTAAGAAATCATTTATCGAAGAGCGGTTATAGAAAAAATGCACTGTATCGGCCCGGCCGCCATCTCTATTTATCCGACGCATCCCTTGTAAGGCAGTGGTTAAATCCATATTATTAGTATGGGCAAAGAATAAATCTACATCCCTTCTCACATTAAGGCCTTCCGTCCCTAATTCAATTACCACCACCGTCTCCCCGGATTTAATACTTTTTACTCTTTTAGCTAATTCCTTCTTTGCTTTTTGCCCCGTGTTAAGGTCATAATAATCTGCTTTTACTCCTTTTCCTTTGAACGCCTTCTTTAAGGCGAAAATATCCGCCACGCTCACAACGACAAAATTCCCTTTCCCTCTACCTTTTGTATTCTTAATTTTATCCTTAATTTTTGTTGCTATATTCTCAAAAAGATTGTTCCCGGTCTCATGCATTTCAAACTGGCCGATTTCTTTATCTTTTTCCATAATTGCCAGCCTCACTTTTTTACCACTACCAAGCCTTTTTAACGTAACGTTATTTCCTACTGTTTTTACATCCTTGTTATTAAGAAACTTTATCCATTCTTTCTGAGACTGCAT
This sequence comes from Candidatus Omnitrophota bacterium, assembly GCA_018823915.1. Classification (GTDB taxonomy): domain Bacteria; phylum Omnitrophota; class Gorgyraeia; order Duberdicusellales; family 4484-171; genus JAHJHM01. The sequence continues at coordinate 9,587 of JAHJHM010000174.1, read as the reverse complement.
TGTCCCTGAAATATTGGTAGTGCGGCCGCCAATTTTATAAAGTGTCCTTAAAGCATCTGCCGAGGCAATTGTCTTGCCGCCGCAAAAAGAACGATTCCAATCTATTCTTTTATTTTCTGCCTTAGCCAGGTAGCGGCCTAAGCCATACATCAACGCCGGGTTTTGATGAATAAGGTCGGGCTCAATACCCTCATATTTACTACTCACTACCAAGCGGCCGTCTTTAGTTATCCCTGCCCCACTTCCTTTAGAAATTATCCCTTCCACCAGGCTGGCTAAAACTCCCCGGCCAAGAGTCTTATCTTTAGTAAGAGAACGAACATGTTCAAGGGAGGCATTAGTAAGATGCACTCTTCCTGAAGGGTCACGAAAATAGCCTCTTTTCTTGGCGCTGGCAGTCCCCAAGTCCAAAGCGCTTCTTTCTTTATCTGCTTTTGCCGCCTCTTGATAAGTAATGGGAACAAGTTCTCCTCGCTTTATCATCTTCTCTAGGAGGTCGTAAGCCTCCTTTAACCTTAAATGCGTGCTTAGAAGAGGCTTATGCGCTTTTCCCACAATTGCCTCCTGTTGATTTGAAAACGCATTCTGAACTTCATCTAATATCTTTAAATTGTTAGTGGAGTTCAACTTTTTGACTAAATTATCCACCCTCACCTTCTCTAATCCTCCCTCAGTAGTGCGGTTAAACAGATGAGCAAAACCCTGCAAACTCCCCACAGAAATCCTATCTTTAGAAAAGATACTCTCCTGAATAATAGACAAAGGAGAATGAGACGAAATTAAAGAATCCATGTCCACCAGTTTAAAATTCTTCCCTCCTAACAGCTTCGTCCAGAATTTTCCTTCCTTCATTACATTGGCTACTAAAGTAGTATTTTTAGTAAAGTAAAAAGAACCGCTGGAGTCAGAAAGGAGTAATTTATTAGCGATTAAGGCAGAAAGAGCAGGGATTGTTTTACCCTTACCCATAGCTGCTTCTAAATTTGCTTCCCCAAACATCTCAAGCATCTTTCTTGGGGTTTGAATTTTCCTGTTAGCATCTGCCCCGATAGTTTTAAATATTTCCTTCTCCAATTTGCCCATAAAACCAATAACTTTACCTATTTTTTTGCTTCTTTGGAGGGAATTTCTCGCTTTGCCTTCAACTATCCATTCTATCCTCTGTTGCACAATTTCTCCTCCTGAAATTAACACTAAAGTTTCCAGCTGCGGCTTGGCATGAATAGTGCCGTCTCCATCTTTAACTCTTTTATATTGAATCCCCATCTCAACCGGTTTCCCATTTATTTTAATTTTAAATCTTCGTGCGATTGTTTTTATTCGAGGATTAATTGGCTTCCCATTTATTTCAATTATTCTTTCTTGCCTATCTTTTTTGACTATTTTCTCCCCTGCTATTCCCCTTACTTTCCTTGCTTCTCTAAGTGCTACCTCAAAGTTAAAATTAAACTTTTCTCCTCCCAAAAGCTCGCCTCCTTCCACATATTTAACTTTATCATTAATCGAGCGGTTCTTCTTATCCTTTATCCCCTTTTCCATTGCCCTGGCTAATACATTCTGATAGCTCTTCCATTTCTCCACAACCTGATTTGCCTTTGCTTTATTGAATTCGCTTTTCGCTTGAGTAAGTCCATTCAACAAACGCTCATTCAATAGCTCCCGTTTTGTAAAAGCGTCTTTTACTGCTTTAACCGCCCTCTTTAGCTTTCCTTTAGTCTCTGGCACATATAATTGACTGGCTAATTCGGTTTTCGATCCCATTCTAATCTCTTTTTTTCCCTGATAAGCTTCTTTTTCTATCAACATAGCGTCTAAATCCTTCTCCATCTGGTGATAAGTTATCTCCCCTTTGCCTAAAATCCAATCTAAATTCTTTCGGGCAATTTTACTATCTATCTTCCCTGCTGTGCTTGTTCCCTTCTTTCTTGCCGCGATTAAGTAATCTTTTGCTCCGCTAACTAAAGAAATAAACTCCGAAGCCTCAGCTAAAGAAGAAAGGTTTTTAATCCCTTGTTTTGCTCGTTGAGCGTTGTTAAATAAAAGGTTTAATTTTTCATAGTCTCCTTTTTGAAGCAATTCTCCCTTTATGCCTGCTTGCTTTCCTATACCATTAACTGCCTGCTTTAGTTCCTTCCAGTTTCCGCCCTTCTTCTCTACAATCTTAACTATCTTATCCTGCAGAAGGTAACGGTAATGGGAAGTAAGATTATCAGAAAGATAAATACTTGTATCCGAGAGCAATTGATAAAGATTGTCAAAATAACTTTTAAGCCCTTGCTCACCATCCCGGCTATATTTCTTGCATGTTTGATCTATTAATCCACTTATCTCTTTAGGCTTTAACTTGGATATTTCTTTTCCCCCAAGAGCGTCAGCCAAAGCCTTACTTACCTTATTTAATGCGGTTAATCGGCTGAATGCCTGCTTATTGGGAGCCTTTACTTTTTCTAATACCTTCCACATATCTCTTAACTGCTTAGGAAGATTTTCTTTGCTTACTCCTGCTTTCTTAAGCGTTTCTGCCCAGGTTAAATCTTTTTGATAATTTTTTTCAAATTTACCCCGTTGTTCTGGGGTTAATTTATTATTAAGCCAGAAATGAAGCGGCCCATCAATTTGGCTAAGCCTGGTGCTATTTTCTTCTCGCAAAAGAGAAGACTCAAATTTAAACGATTTTTCTTTACCATTCACCTTCTCTTTTATGCCAAATTCCTTTTTTTCGCTAATGTCCCGCCAAGCATTTATGTTAGATTGAGTGTGTAGAAGAAGCGCTCCTTTTAGCCCTCTCTCTACCTGGTCAAGGTTTGCTCTTTTTCTATTGGTGAAAATATCACTTACATCTATCTCATATTTCCCATCAGGGACTTTTTTCCCCTTATCTGTATACTCTCTTTTTATTGTTTCATTCGTATTTCTTCTCTTCTGCTCTAAAGCCGCCTTTTTTTCTATGGATAAAGAAAGCATCTCTGCCTGAAAAACTACATCCTCTGCCTTATCCAACAGGCTAAAAGGCAAAAGTTTAGTTTCATAATGAGGAGTAGTAATTGTCCTCTCTAATTTATCTCCTACTTTATCTTTAATATCTTGAGGCAAATAATCTTTAATCCGGTCTGAAAGTTTACTTAAAGCTTTCTTACTCGTCATTCCTTCAGGTTTAATAAGGTGTTTGGTTACAGAAAAATTGTCTTTATTATACTCGCGGTCAATAAGGGTAGCTAAATGCTTACGCTGGGTTTTATCGAGGCCGCGGCCAACATCTGACTGCTCTAATACCTTTCCTATCTCCTTTACTCCTACAACAGCCTCTCCTTTAGCCTCTTTTTTTGCCCTGTCAAAAATTTCTCCTCTTTGCTTTCCATTAACTGTTCCATTAAACTCTAAATCAATAAATTTGGCTAAACCCTTCTTTTGATTTTTATTCATGCTCGAATGAATCTTTTCACCAGCTATTAGCCCATCAATTGCGATTTCTATATCGCGTATTTTTACCGGCTGCCCCGACGCAGCACCTTCCCTTGCCTTTTTTAATATTGTTTCTCTCTGCTTGTAAGAAACGCCATTATAAGTCTTCTCCACCGCACGGGAATCTAAGGCGCTCCCTTTTAAATTATATTCCGCATCAATAAGCCGAGCTAGATTTTCTCTCTTGTTAGTATTTAAGTGGCCGTGTGTCTTTTTTATTGTATTGATTATGTCATTTACGGTTACAAATTGGTTTTTCTCGCCAGGCTTTGTTTGCTCAAAAACCTTTCTTCTTTCCTTGCTGCTAACCCCTTGATATTTAACTTTTTTAAAAGTGTCTCTTACTCCTTGCTGGGTCTCCTGCAGTTGAGTATCTCCAAACTTTTCGGAAGCAGCGATACGAGTATTTTCAACCACCTCATTAAAGCTCATCCCTGATTTGCGCCAGATTTCCAGCATTTTTCCTGCGTCGCCAGAATTAAATAACTCATGCTTTATGCCGCTACGAAGTAGCTCAAATTTCTGCTGGGCCTCGAGGGAAGGAGAGCGCATCTGCCTAAGCGGCCCGACAAAAAGCCCTAGCCAAGGGACAGCTTCCCTTTGAAAATAAGTAAGGCCGTATTCATCCTTTGCTGCCTCCTTCTCGTCTACCACCCCCATTATTTTTTTAGCCACTACTGATTTTAAAGCGCGATCATAAGTGTCTATTGCTAAACCTAAGGTAGAAACGACCAAGGGCACCTTAATCCCCATATTTGCCACCCAATTTCCTGTATTACGCAAATAAATATTCTTCACTAAGGGATTTGCTGCCGCATTAACAAGAAGCTCGTCATAAGTAGCGCCGGCTGTTTTACCTTTAAATATTTTCTTCTTCCCCAGATCCCAAAGATTTCGGCTTGTTGCCCTTGCGTGCATCCCTAACGTTGTAGGGGGACGGTCTACGGTTACCCTAGCTAAAGCAAGTAAAGGGCCTAATTTTGCTCCTGATTGAGGAGCGCTAACCCCGGCTTCTTTTAACATCTCAAAATATCGTCCCGAAAGATAAGGAGCTCTTCCTTGAAGATCACGGCCATAAAAATAATCCCTAAAACTTTGGGGATTAAAATCTTTATCCACAAACCCCCAGGCTTGAAAATTATCTAAAAGGCCTGCCTTATCTAAACCAGCAAGGGTTATTCCTCTTACTCCGGTCTCACCAAGACTCATCACTACTGCCACTGCCGGCCATTCCAAAGCTTTAATCATTGTCTCTGCCTCAAGCCACTGATACCCTTTAGCCCCTTCATGCCACTTGCCAATACCAAACGGCCCCCTAATCTCCTTTGCCTTTATTCCGCTTAACGCCTCTACGTTAGTCTTAAAATTACTAAAGTTGCCAATCCACAAAGTCCCAAACCCACCGACTAAACCCGTACTACCAAATGTTCTTACTGCTTCAGCGAGGGTAATTTCTCCTCCATTATCTAACCACTTGCCAATAGTATTTATTGTCCCGCTGGCGCCAAACCCCACGCTAAATTTCTTTAAATCACTCCACTTAGAAATACGCGCAACTTTCTGTTCAACGCCATTTAATAAATTTATCCCTTTCTTAAGGCCGGTCTCTTTATTGAGGCCGTATTTAGATACTTTACCAAAAGCATATTTTCCTCCTACGCCCCATAAAGCCCCTTCTATATAGGTAGAAGGAGAGGTTAACGCATCAACAAAAGCATCTTTTAAGATGATATGAGGAGGGATTTCTCCTTTTATGCCGCATCCTTCTGAGCCGCAGCCTTGATCTTCCATATAGTTTGATATGGTATTAACCGCTAAATTACCTCCTATTCCGAGGTCAATAGGACCTCCCCATTCTACTGCTCCTTTAACATAAGCTTGCGCGGTCTCCTTAGACTTAAACACCCCTTTTGCTAATTTAATTGCTGTGGGAGTATGTTTCTTACTCCAAGAGACAATCGCCTTTGTAGTTTTACTATTGACGATTTTATTTGCCAGCTTCTCGCTAATTCCCCGCTTCTCAATTAAATACTTTCCTGCTCCTGCGGTTAAAATAAAACCCGCGCTCCATATTGCATTAGTTGTAGTAGAAGAAACCCAGCTTTCGATAACATCCTCAGGCCGGGCTAGATCCTTATACATATAGCCGCCTTTTTCACGCACTACCCCTAAGGCAGCCTGGGTAGAAGCAGAAATATTATTAAGAAGACAAAGTTCACCGGCAAAACTTCTTACAAACCCTCCTCCCCGGGCAAAAGGAGAAACACCGTTAAAATATCCTAACCACATAAAATAAAGAGTTGCATTCGTTTCGGGTTTAAGCGTCTGTTTATTCATAATCAAAGAACCCACATTGGCTAAGCCTACGGGGATTAACGGTTTTCCTAGTGCCGTTAAAACCCCTATGTTTGCCGCGCCTGCCTCAGCAGTTGCTACTGAAGAAGCCTCAGGAAATAACTTATTAAGGTAAGAGGCGGCTGCCTTTATCTTTCCTCCTACCTTCCCTCCAAGCCGAGTTACTATCCTGGGAAGTCCAGCAGAACCTTCAAACAGCCACTTAACTGTTTCTCCTCCGTAATGAAAAGCCTTACTGCCAACGGCCCCTGCTCCTGCTATCACTCCCTCTCCTACCAAGCCTAAAACCATTGTCGTCCCAAAAGTTTTGCCGGCAGTAGAAAAAACGGTTAAAGGGTCAAGTTTATATTCACCTCCTGAAGCCTGCCATTTATATACTTCTCCTCCTACATCAAGGGCAGTAAATACACTGGCGGCGGCCACCAAACTTTTTGCTGTCATTGGGGCTTTTAGCAATGCCAATTTTGCCGCTACAGGGGCGGCAATAAGCCCTCCGCAACCAGCATAGAAATCAAGCGACTTTTTTATCTCTCCTTTTGCCGCAGAAAGCTCCCCGATTTGGCTTTGATAAAAAGGATTACGCTCACCATAACTCTCAGCAGCAGATAAATATCTATTTACTTTAGCAAAATCCTGAGCCTTAAATGCCTTCCAAACTTCTCCCATCAACTCCTTTCGCCGGGTAATGCTCGCATCTACCCTATTTCGACCTTCCCGGAGTTCCTTTACCTGACTTAAGCGGAAGAAATTATCCTCATCTACGTAAGGGAGTATGTCAAGGACAAGACCTCCCACATCTCCCACTAAAGCAGCCCCATAGCTTCCTGCCCAATTCAATCCACCACCCACCTTAGAAGTAAGCCAACTCCAGGCTCCTCCCTTACTCTCCTTGAGATTGACATTCGCAAAGACTAACTCTGTATTCTTAAAATGGGAGAATTCCAATAGGCGCTGTAAGCGTTCTTTATCAGAAGAAACTCCTTCTAAATAGGCTGACTTTATCACTTCTTCGTAAGAATCAAGAGACTGATTTCTTTCTAAAACCCTCTCTAAGACCGGATACATAAATGCGGGAACTGAATCTAAACTTCCAGAAGTAGCAAGAAGGCTATATTTTCTGTTAACGTTAGTATAAAGACTCTGCATTGAAACAATGATATCTCCTGCCTTACTTAAATCTTCCGGGGAAAGGGGAACTATTCCTTGCTTAGGCATCTCTATCTTGCTTACACCTGAAGCAGGATCAATTTTTAAAAAGCCGTAATCTCGGGAAGTAAACATCTCTTCTCCCAAATCCTGTGGGTCAAGAGGAAATACTTCAATTAAGCTCTTTTTCTGGATATCATAAAGGTAAACTGTTTCTTTACCCTCACCCACAGGCACATTTACCTTAATTTGGCCTTCTGTCTTCTCTATAATGGAAATATTACGCCTTGCAAAAGGGATTCCAAGGATAGTAAAATCTTCAAGTCTTGCTCTCTTTTTCAACAGAAAATAACCCTTCTTCCCCTCATAATCCTCTCCCTCCAACCGAGACCATTTATAAGCAGAAGAACCCTCTTGGACATTTAGCCTCACAAGCTCTTCCTTAGGTATGAGGTAAGTTATACCCTCCTTGTTAATTTGAATACAATCCCTAATCGGTTGCGTTATTTTCTGCACTTCTACGCCCAGGCGGTAGGCATCAATGAATTTATCCTGGGCACTAACATCCCCTTCTTTAATATCTTTAGCAAATTGAAAAGCAGCCTCAACAGGCAAAATATCGTGATGGGATGACAGGGCTAATTCCGCAATACTCTTCCTAACCCGTCCCTCACTGCCAAAATTTAGCCCTGTATCTATGTACTTAACTCCTTCCTTGATTAAAAATTGCCGGCGCCGGCTTTGATTAACAAATTTTTCTCCTGCTTCTAAGGCAGGGTTCTTTTCTGCATTTACATAAATTTTCTCTACTTCTTCCAAAGGAATGTTTTTGAAATTAACTTTTCCTTCTTTGTCAAAATAGGAAATGCGAAAATGTTCTTTTTCTCCTGACTTCTGTGCGTGGTCCTCATATCTTGCTGCCCCTATTGTCAAGCCTTGCTTTTCATACTGAAGGCCTACAACAGTTAAGAGAAACTCTGGATTTTTACCTTCTTTATCGAAAATCTCAGTTTGCTTTAAAAAAACAGGCAGACGAGCAGTAATCTCACTCCACTTTCCATCACTAATCCCTTCTTCTACTTGCTTGGCGCTGAACCCCAAAACCTTGGCATACTTACCTATCAACCCCTTCTCTTTAAGAACATCCCCGTATTGAGACTGAAGCTCAGCTACGCTAATCAACCCAGCTTTCCCCTCACTCTCAGTAACAATAAACTGCTCTTTCCCAATGGTAAGCAAAGTAGTATCTCCATAGGCCGATTTAAAATTAATATTACCTTTATCTAATTGAAAAATGGGGATTGAAAGTGGCGAAGAAGATGCCTTCTCAATACTTAATTTCTCCTCTATTCTATCGAGCTTATCCAACTGGCCATCTAACTCATAAACTTGCTGCTTCATTGCTCCCTTTGCCGCGGTATTGCCAACTCCAATAATTTCGTATTTCTCCGAAAGTTGATCTCTCTTCTCCCGCATCCTCTCAATCTGCCTATCTACCCTACCCACACTAATCTCTTCACCTTTTTCTGCGGCGATTTTATACTCCAAATCTAGCTTTTGCTGAATAAATTCATAACGTTTCTCCATTAACCCCTGAGCTTGATTGCCAATTTCCTCCTCTAAACCCTTTCTTAATTTTGCCTTTCCTGATTTTGCCGCCGCTAATGTCTTATCAAGCTCTTTTATCTGATTATCTGTAATTCTAATCTTTTGTTCAACCTTTGCCAATCCAGCTTCTAATCCCTGTTTTCGATAAGGGCCGATATTACTGCCATAAGAAACCTCCTCAACTTTACCTTTTGTTGAACTCACCGGCTTTGCCTCTCTTGCACCGAGCAATGCGCTACTGCACTCTCCTATTTCTTTCTGCACTTGATCGTATTTTTTTCTGGCTGTTACAAGAGACGGGCTATCCATTACTCCTGCATTTTTACCAATAGCCTCAAGTTTCTTTTCCTCTGCTTTGATTGTCTCATAAAGCTCTGCTTCCTTTTTAAGTAATTCTGTTCGCTTATATTGAATATCACCTTTACCAGCTGGCTGAGGAATACTTTCTCCTCCTTTTTTAGGAAGGTGAAGAGTATCCCAGGGTTTAATTGAACCAGGATTTTTTATATCAGGATTATTAGAAAAAAAATCCCTCTCGAATTGTTTATATTTTTCCCAACTATATTTTCCATAACCCAATTCTTCACAATTGTTTTGAAAAATCTTAGACAATACCTCCCCCGAGGAAACTTTATGTTCAATGTAGCTTGAAACTGAAGAATCAGCCGAGAAAGAACTTACCTGAACTTTATCCCCTTCAAGGTTCCCGTATTCTTTCTCAGTCATCCACTTTACCTTACCTTGAGGATCCCTGATTTTATAATACTCTCCATTAAGTATTTTTTCTGCCTGAGAAAGAGTCTTAATCTTACTCGGATCCAACCCTTCAATCATAGAAGCCACCGCCTTCGCCTGATCAATCTTAATTTTTTGAGTATCATAAATTTCTCGAGAAATCTCTCTCCCCCCTTTATACTTTACTATATAATGCAAGCTACCTTTTCCTTCCTCAACGAGGGTTCCGCCAAATGTCCCTGCGTCTTTACCACCTTTAATATTATGCATCTTGCCGTCAT
>JAHJHM010000173.1 GCA_018823915.1 Candidatus Omnitrophota bacterium | reverse complement strand
TTTTATCAACCGCTTCAATGTCCTTTTGTTCATCAGATATATTATATAATATGTCGGAATATTGTCAAACAAAAAACCACACTTATTTCCGCCAGTGTGGTCTATCCTCTAAGAGATTCTTCTGGTAGCTGAACTATTACAAAAAGAACCAAAAAATTTTATGGAAATTGTAAACCTAAAATGTTAGAATGGTAGACAATGACACACGCGATTACTAAAAAAACCATAAATTCGCTGATGAACTTACCTCTTAGAGAGTTAGTTTTTCTGGCTGATAAAGCCAGAGGAGATTCTCTGGGAAGTAAATTAGAGTTATGCAGCATTATAAACGCTAAATCAGGATTATGCGGCCAAGACTGTAAATTCTGCGCCCAATCCCTGCGATATCATACTAATATAGCCCGTTATCCCCTTAAAGGCAAAGAAGAAATCGTCCGCGCCGCTAAAGCGGCAAAAAAAAATGGGGCTGAATATTTTGGTATTGTTACCAGCGGCGGAAGACTAAGCAAAAAAGAGCTTAAGGAAATCGTCTTCGCGGTAGCAGAAATAACAAAAAAAGTGGACATAAACATCTGTGCTTCTTTAGGTGCTTTAGGCAGAGAGGAATTAGCTGCCCTAAAGCAGGCAGGGCTTAGCCGTTACCACCATAATATTGAAACCTCTGCTCGTTTTTATGCTGAAGTCGTTTCTACTCATAAATTTAAGGAGCGCCTTAATACGATTAAAGCGGCTTCTGCGGCCGGTTTAGAGGTGTGCAGTGGAGGGATAATTGGTATGGGAGAAACCTGGCAAGATAGAATTGATATGGCTTTATTGTTAAAAGAGTTAGGAGTATCCTCTATACCGATAAATTTTTTAGTCCCCATAAAAGGCACACCGTTCGAATCTTTAAAGCCTCTTTCTGTCAACGATGCCATAAGGACAATAGCCATATTTAGAATTATCTTAAAAGATAAAATTGTAAAGATAGCCGCGGGAAGAGAAGCTGTGTTGGGAGACTTTCAGGGCTTAGGGTTTATGGCCGGGGCTAATGGGATGCTTATCGGAGGATACTTAACGATTAAAGGAAGAAAGATACAGTCTGATCACCGGCTTATTAAGGAGATAGAGACGCTATGGAGAAGATAGAGGAATTTTTGGCAGAAAGAGAAGCCAATAATCTCCTGAGGGTTTTAGAGCCGCTAAGTTTTCGCGGAGGCGGAAAAATCATTCATAAGGGCAAGGAATACATTGATTTTTCCTCCAATGATTACCTGGGTTTTTCCGGCCACTCTCTTCTCAAAGAGGCTTCAAAACAGGCCATCCAAGAGTGGGGTTTGAGTGCTTGCGCGTCGCGTCTTTTAAGCGGTAATTTAGAAATCCACCATCAATTAGAAGAAAAAGTTGCTATCTTTAAAGGGAAGCCGCAGGCCCTGGTATTTAATTCCGGCTATCAAGCCAATCTGGGGATAATCAGTTCCCTTTATAAAAGAGGAGATGTTATTTTTTCCGACCGGCTGAATCACGCCAGCATTATCGATGGGATAATTTTATCGAAAGCAAAGCTTCTTCGCTTCCGCCACAATGATTTAAACCATTTGGAATTTCTTCTTAAGAAAGAAAGAACCAAATTCAAACAAGGTTTAATAATTACCGAGAGCGTATTTAGCATGGAAGGAGATAAGGCTTTACTTGGAGAAATAATTGAATTTAAAAAAAGATATAATTGCCAAGTATATGTAGATGAAGCTCATGCTGCAGGTGTTTTTGGCAGCCAAGGTAGGGGCTTGGCTCAGCCGGAAGAAGTTGATTTAATTATGGGGACTTTCAGTAAAGCCTTGGGGAGTTTCGGCGCCTATCTTGCCTGCGCAAAGTCGATAAAAGATTATTTGATAAATTCCTGTCGCAGTTTTATTTATTCTACGGCTTTGCCGCCGGCAGTGATCGCCGCTAATATAGCCGGCTTGGATTTAGTAGACAAAGAGCCTCATCGGCGGAAAATACTTTTAGAAAACGCTGATTATCTGCGCAATGAATTATTAAAAAAAGGTTTTAAGGCAAGAGGTTCATCTCAAATTATTCCCTTAATTATTGGGGAAAGTAAGAGATGTGTTGAAATAAGTGAAGAGCTTAAGGCAAGGGGATATTGGGTTTTCCCCATAAGGCCGCCTACTGTCCCTCATGACGAGAGCCGGCTGCGGTTCTCGCTAACTTATTATCATAATAGAGAAATTTTAGGAAAGTTGATAAATGACATCTGCCAAATCTTCCCGGTTTAAATTTATAGACAGAAAAAAGAAACGCGCCTTAGTGCTCATTCCCGGATGGGCAACAGATTATAGGATTTTTTCTTTGCTGGATTTAAATTTTAACTATTTAATTCCTCTTAAGTTTTGGCCGTTTGATTTTGGAGATGAGCTTCTTAAGGCAATAGGAGAAAATAATCTTAAGTTCGTATCTTTATTTGGCTTTTCTCTGGGAGGATTTCTGGCAGCGGAGTTTGCTTGTAAGTATCCCTCATTGATAGATGAACTTATTCTGGTGAGTATAAGAAAAAAATATAATAAGAAAGAATTGGAGAAAATAGAAGGATACCTTAAGAAAAATAAAAAAGCCTATCTTTACAAATTTTACAACCAGTGTTTTCCCAATGAAAAAGACGCGGCTTGGTTTAAAGATAAACTTCTAAGGGAATATTGCCGCTGTTTTTCTTTAGGTTATCTTATAGAAACCTTAAATTATCTAAAAAACGCGAAGATGAACATACCTTCTTTAGTTTCTCAAAATAAGATAAAAATTATCCATGGTGAGCTTGATAGTATCGCTCCTCTTAGGGAAGCAGCCGCGGTCAAACATAGTTTACCTCAGGCAAAACTTATTTGCGTTAAGAATAAAGGCCACATCCCTTTCCTAGAGAGAGATTTTGCAAAATACATATGATTGATAAAGTGATAATAAAGAAGAACTTTTCCCGGTCGGCTAAATTTTACGACCAATATGCCGTTATTCAAAATCTCTGCGCCTTAGAGCTTATTAAAAAGACTGGACTGGATAGTTTTAGCAGGATTCTTGATATTGGCTGCGGCACAGGAAATTATACCCAGCTCCTAAGAGATAAATTTCCCTTTGCCCGGATAAAAGCTATTGAGATATCTTCTCCTATGGTGGAAATAGCCAGGAAGAAATTAAAAGCCAAGGGGATAGAATTTATTCTTGGCGATGGAGAAAGTATAAATTTGGGGGAGCAATTTGACCTTATAAGTTCTAATGTTAGTTTTCAGTGGTTTGAAGATTTAAACCAAGCCTTATCCCGATATAGAAAATTACTTAAAAAAGGAGGAGTAATCCTGTTTTCTATCTTCGGCCCACGCACCTTCTATGAATTAAATAAGGCTTTAGAAGAGCTTTGTGGCCTGGTTTCGCCAATAAGCGCATCTTATTTTGCGACAGCAAGCCGGATAGAACAAATGTTAAACGATAATTTTCAAGATTCCCGGGTGGAACGCAAGAACTATAAAAAAAGATATACTTCTATTCAGGAGTTGTTTAAAACGATAAAATATACCGGAGCAAGAGGCAATGGATTAGCCGGGAAAAAAATCTGGACATCTAAAATGTTAAATAATCTTGAGCGAATATATAAGACGAAATTTAAAGAAATAATGGCCACCTACGAAGTTTTCTTCTGCCGAGGAGTTAAGTGAAATGGACGAGTGGATAAAGAAAGATTTAAAATACATCTGGCATCCTTACACTCAGATGAAGGATTGCCGAAAGTTTCCCCCTATCTTAATTGAGAAGGCTTTGGGGGTAAAGCTATACGACACAGAAGGTAATTTTTACTATGATACTATTTCCAGCTGGTGGTGTAATGTCCACGGCCACAATCATCCCAAAATAAAACAGGCAATCAAGAGCCAGCTTAATCGTTTAGACCATATTCTATTTGCCGGTTTTACCCATAAACCGGCGATTGCCTTGGCAGAAAAACTCATTTCCTTAACTCCTCAAAACCTTACTAAGGTTTTCTTCTCCGATAACGGCTCGACCGCTGTCGAGGCTGCTCTTAAGATGTGTTTTCAATACTGGCAGAACATAGCCAAATTAAAGAAAACAAAATTTATCTGCT
>JAHJHM010000172.1 GCA_018823915.1 Candidatus Omnitrophota bacterium | reverse complement strand
TCTGCGCGCTTGGGATTCTTGCATGGTAAAGGATTTTGCCAGAGTTGCCGGAGGGGCTAATCCCCGTGAAAAACTTTGGATGAGGCTGCGGAATAGATTTGAGAAGAAGTTTGATTTTTTCCCTAAAGTTGCCAAGTTTTACGCCTGTACGGGTTGCGGCCGGTGTATATCTGCTTGTCCGGGGAAGATAGATATAAGGAAAGTGCTTAAAAGATTAGCTGGATAGGGATATGAAGAATCCATATAGGTCTATTGAGGCAGAGGTGCTTGAAGTAAAACCTGAGACGCCCACAATAAAAACCATAAAGTTTAAACCGAAAGAGCCGATATATTTTGAAACCGGCCAGTTTGTAGAAGTAAGTATTCCCGGAGTCGGAGAGGCCCCTTTTACTCCGTCGTCACCGCCGGCAGTAAAAGATATAATGGAAGTAACCGTGATGAAGGTCGGCAAGATTACAGAAAAGATTCATCAGCTTAAAGGAGGCGATATTATCGGAGTAAGAGGCCCTTTAGGTAAAGGTTATCCCATAGATGAGTTTAAAGGCAGAGAAATTTTGGTTGTAGGCGGCGGATGCGGCTTCGCTCCTTTGAGGAGCCTTATGTATGAGTTATTTGACAGGAGCAGTGAGTTTAAAAAACTATTTTTCAGAGGCGGCTGCAAAACGCCTAAAGAGTTAGTATACAGAAACGAAATCGAAGAATGGGCCAGAAGAGACGACCTTGATTCCAAGCTTACCGTTGATGCGGCTGATGAGGAATGGAAGGCAAATGTGGGGGTTGTAACTACCATTCTCGATGGCATAGATATGAATTATTCAGATGGGGTAGCTATTTGTTGCGGGCCGCCAATTATGATGAAGTTTGCCACGCGGAAAATTCTCGATTTAGGTTTTAAAGAAGAGAATATTTATCTTTCTATGGAGAAGAACATGTCCTGCGGTATTGGTAAGTGCGGCCATTGCCGAATCGGCACTTATTATGCCTGTAAAGATGGCCCGGTCTTTACCTATGATAAGATAAAGAATTTTCCTAATATCTGGGATTGAGTTCGTACGTCGTACATAGTACATAGAAAATATGGAGAAGATAAAAAGTTTTAAGCAGTTGAAAATGTTGTTTATTGATTTAGATATATGCTCTTTTAAACAATGTAAAGAGTGCGTGACAGAATGCAGCTATTATTATCATACTCAGAATATTGGCAATAATGGCATTAGGTCTGTGATCGAGTTAGTCACATATGCCCTTGTTTGCCGCCGGTGCGAAGAACCCCACTGTGTTAATTCCTGTCCGTCTGAGGCTTTAGAGCAGCAGTGTAATGGTGGGGATAAATTGTTAGTCCGGCACAATATGCGTTGCATAAGTTGTAAATCCTGCTCCCATGCTTGTCCTTACGGTGCGATATATCCTGAGAATGTTCCTTACTTAATCCATAATTGTGATTTTTGTTTAGACAGAATGGGCAATGATGGTGAACCTCGATGCATAGAAACTTGTTCCTACGGCGCCTTGAGTTTAAAAGAGGCGAATATTGAGCTTGATGAGAATACTTTTTTAGTTGGCGATAACCTTATAGTCCATTCTACGCACTGGCAGAGAGAGAAAGTCTAAGACGCAGATTATCGCAGATTAAAAGAAACGCAGATGCACGCAGATATGTAAATAGTCAGTAAAGTACGTTTTATTGCAAAATGCAAATTGCAAAGTGAAAAATGCAAAATAAACTTAAAAGAAATAGAAGAAATAATAGAGATTATTGCAAAATTGGTAATTACGGCAAAGAAAAATAAATAATTTTAACTTGCTTGTGCCCGTTAGGGTATGCAATTTTCAATTTGCATTTTGCACTGAATATTCAGAAAAAACAGACGTGGTTCACTGAATATTTACGCAGATATAAATATAAACGATGGTGTATTTAATTTACTTAATATTTTTTGGATTTTTGTTGACCGCGGTAATCGGTCTCTTAGCCAGCTGGATAGACCGTAAAGTTACTGCTCGGGTTCAATATCGGGTAGGGCGCCGTTGTTGCAGCCCCTAATAGATATTATAAAGCTTCTTGGCAAGGAGACACTCGTACCCAAAGGTTCATCAAGGACAACGTTTTTATTAGCTCCGGTTATTGGCCTTGCTAGTGTAATTTTGGTATCTACTCTTTTGTGGATGAACAATATTTGGACTGATAAGACTTTTTTAGGAGATTTAATTGTAGTATTGTATTTATTAACTATTCCTTCAATATGTATTATTGTGGGCGGTTTTGCTTCTAGAAATCCCTTAGCAAGTTTAGGAGCCTCAAGAGAAATGAAGCTTATTTTAAGCTATGAGCTCCCTTTTGTTTTGGCAGTATTAGTTCCGGTTATAAAATCTAATTTCTCTCTGCGTTTAGGTGAAATCGTAGCTGTTCAGGCTCAAAATGGAGTAATCCTGGGAAGTCTATCGGGAATATTGGCTTTTATTGTACTTATAATGTGCATGCAGGCAAAGTTAGCTTTAGTTCCTTTTGATATCCCTGAGGCTGAGACCGAAATAATTGGCGGCCCTTTGATTGAGTATTCAGGAACAGGCCTGGCTATTTATAGGCTTACTAAAAATATGCTTTTATTTGTCTTGCCATTTTTCTTAATGATTCTTCTTATGGGCGGTTTGAGATTTGACGGGATACATTTGCTTTTTGGGATATTAAAGTATGTAGGGGTGGTTGCCCTTATAACCGTTATTAGAAATACTAATCCCCGGGTAAGAATTGATCAAGCAATGCGGTTTTTCTGGGGACCGATGACCTTATTGGCCGCAGTAGCAGTTGTTTTAGCATTGTTCGGCCAATAAGGAATGCAAAATGCAAAGTGAAAAATGCAAAGGTAAGAGATATGAGTTTTGCGGACAAGTGTTTAATTTTAACTTTTGCAATTTGCAGTTTGCATTTTGCATTGAATATTCAGAAAAATTTAGACGTGGTTCACTGAATATTTACCTCGCTCGGGGATAATTCGACTAAGCACTTTCTCCGTGCCTTCGGCTCGTGAAAGTGCAAGTCTCATTAAATGAACATTAAACTAAAAGCATTACTTAAGTCTCCATGGGTATTTCATTTATCTACCGGGAGTTGTAATAATTGCGATATTGAAATATTGGATTGTCTTACTCCCAGATTTGACATTGAGAGGTTTGGGATGATTTTAGCCGGAAGTATAAAACACGCTGATGTACTTTTAGTTACCGGTTCCGGTAACCGAAAATCAATGGAGAGGGTAAAGAAATTATATGATCAGATACCTAAACCATGCTTGGTGGTAGCGATTGGAGAGTGCGCGTTATCCCGAGGCATGTTTATCCACAGTTATAATTGTCCAGTACCTATAGATAAGGTTATACCGGTAGATGCTTATATACCGGGATGTCCTCCTAAGCCGGAAGCAATTATTGCCGGAGCGGTTAAGTTGATAGAGAAGCTAAAGAAAAATGTCAAATGACAAAATCCAAAATCCAAATAAAATCCAAATTCCAAAATCCAAATTTGTCATTTGGGATTTGAAATTTATTTGTCATTTGTCATTTGGATTTTGGAATTATAAATAGATATGGAACGAGAAAAAGTTTTAGCAGATATCCAAGAGAGATTCAAGGCAGACATTGTTGATTTCTTTGACAAGTCTCCCGCAAGGGCATATGTCGAGATTAAGCCTTCCTCTTTGGTTAAGATTTCAAGCTATATTTTTAAAGACTTAGGGGCTAGGTTTGGTATAGCTTCAGGGTTAGATGCCCGGACTCAAATGGAAATTTTATACCACTTTATTTGCGAGGACATAAATTTAGTAATTTCTTTAAGAGTAAAATTGGATAAATCAAAATTAGAGATAGATTCTCTTGTCCCAATATTTAAAGCCGCGGATTGGATTGAACGGGAAATATATGAAATGCTGGGAATAAATTTTAAAGGCCACCCTGATTTAAGAAAATTTCTTCTGCCGGAGGATTGGCCGAAAGGTGTTTATCCTCTGCGCGCGGATTATAAAGAGTGGGATGATAAAGCTATAAGAGATAGAGGAGCCTAGGAAATTAAAAATGCAAAATGCAAAATGCAAAATTAAGAAAGATGTTGCTGAACGCACATATAATTTGGAGCGAAGCGAAAAATGGCTAGAACAATAATACCAATTGGGCCGTATCACCCTTTACAGGAAGAACCAAGTTTTTTTACTCTTACTGTAGAGGGTGAGAGAGTTGTTGCTGTTGACGTTGAGCTTGGTTATAACCACCGGGGGATAGAAAAGCTTTCAGAGAGGAAGACTTTTGATCAGTCGACTTTTCTTGTTGAGAGGATTTGCGGTATTTGTTCTACCAGCCATCCTTTTGCCTATACCAGAGCGGTTGAAGATATTATTTCTTTGGAAGTACCCCAGCGAGCCAAGTATATCAGAACTATAATTGCCGAAGGTGAAAGGATACATTCACATCTTTTATGGTTAGGTTTAGCCGGTCACTTTTTAGGATATAATACAGTCTATATGTGGGCATGGAAATTAAGAGAAGAGGTATTGGATGCGATGGAAGTCTTATCAGGAAATAGAAATAACTACGCTATGTTTAAGCCTGGTGGAGTAAGAAGGGATATAAAGGCTTCTGATATCCCGGGAGTTATTAAGAAAATAGATTCAATTATACCTACGCTGGTGATGCTTAAAAAAGCAGTCATGGACGATCCGGTCTTGGGAGCCAGGACTAAAGGAATTGGTATCCTTACTAAAGAGGATGCTATAAATTATGCCGCTCTAGGGCCGACCTCAAGAGCTTCAGGCGTGGCGAGAGACGTAAGAAAAGATTGTCCCTATGGAGCTTATGATAGGGTGAATTGGGAGATGATTGTAACTCAAAATGGTGATGTTTTTGATAAGCTAGTGGTAAGGGTTTTAGAGACTTTTGAGTCGGTGAAGATAATAAAACACTGTCTTCTAAATCTTCCCAACGGCGAAATAGACGCTAAGATTAAAAATATTCCTCCCGGAGAAGGTATCGGCCACATCGAAGCTCCTAGAGGGGAGGCCTTCCACTACGTAAGAAGTGATGGCACAAACAGGCCGGTTCGCCATAAAATGAGGGCACCAACATTCATGAATCTACCTACCTATAAAGCAACTGTTATCGGCCAAACCATATCCGATGCCACTATAATTTTCGCGGCTATTGATCCCTGCTATTCCTGTACTGAAAGAATGACTGTACGTAATACTAAAGGCAAAAAACTTTACAATGGAGAAGATTTGATTCGGCTTTCTCAAGAAAAGACCGCTAAGATAAAGAGCAAATTAGGTGTCAAATGAGTTTGATTGAGCAATTATTTAAAATTGACAGTCTTTCCCTCTTCGTAGGGATATTTATCGGGATATTCTCTCTGCTTACCATTGTTTATTCGGTGGGCTTTATGAAAAGAGTTAAGGGTTTGATTCGTTATTACCTATATATAGTCCTCACCCTCCTAGCTTCTTTAGGAGCTGTTTTTTCCAATAATCTTATTTTGTTTATGGTTTTCTGGGGGTTTTTAGGCCTGCTTTTGTACCTTTTAATTAGTTTTGGCAAGAATGAACGCACCCCGGCTACGGCAAAAAAAGCCTTTATTATTATCGGTGGAACAGATGCTTTAATGTTATTAGGACTAGCTTTTATTTGGAAGATTTCTCAAACCTTTCAGATTGACCAGATGAGTATTTCGTTAAATACACATTTAGCAGTTTTAGCTTATTTGTGTCTTGCCGCCGGTGCTTTTGCTAAGGCCGGCGCTATGCCTTTTCATACTTGGGTTCCGGATACTGCCGAAGACGCGCCTACTCCCGTTACAGCATTTCTACCCGCATCTTTAGATAAGCTTTTGGGTATATATTTTCTTGTCAGGATATCACTTGATATGTTCCGAATGAATACCGCCATGAATACGGTTTTAATGGCAGTAGGCAGCTTTACTATTGTGGCCGCGGTTATGATGGCGCTTATACAGCATGATTTAAAGAGACTTTTAGGCTACCATGCTGTTAGTCAGGTTGGATATATGGTATTAGGCATAGGTACAGGAAATCCTATTGGTATTGCCGGCGGCCTATTCCACATGTTAAACCATGCAATCTATAAATCCTGCCTTTTCTTCTCCTGCGGTTCAGTAGAGAAGAAGGCCGGGACTACAGATTTAGGAAAATTAGGCGGTTTAGCCAAGGCTATGCCCATTACCTTTGTTACTTTCCTTATAGCTTCATTAGCCATTTCCGGAGTACCTCCTTTCAATGGTTTTGCTTCAAAGTGGATGGTTTATCAGGGCATAATCGAAACCGCTAAAAGCGGAGGGTACATTTGGATAGTGTGGTTAGTTGCCGCTATGTTCGGCAGCGTTCTTACTCTGGCTAGTTTTATGAAGTTAATCCACGATGTATTTTTAGGACAGCCTAGTTCTGAGTCAGGAGTTGCCGGTAAAGTCTTAAGGGACGTAGGGCCAAGCATGTGGTTTCCTCAAAGTTTTCTCGCTCTACTTTGCTTTATTTTTGGTGTTTTTGCTCTTGTGGTTCCGCTTAAAATGTTTATCTTTCCCAGTTTAGGAGAGGAAATTAAATTCTTCGGTGTCTGGAATTCAAGTTTAGCGACTCTTTTAATAATTATAGGAATTATTATCGGTATGGTAATTTATCTTCTTGGCAAGGCAGCCAAGACAAGAGAAGTGGCATGTTTTATAGGAGGAGAGGATTTAGAAAAACATCCCCAGATGCGGGTTTCGGGGACTGAATTTTATAATACTATTCAGGAGTTAGGCATTCTAAAGGGTATCTACAAGTTAGCTGAGAAAAAAGTGTTTGATATTTATGAAATGGGCAGAAAGGTAACTTTCAGGTTTAATAAGATGCTGGGTTATCTTCACAATGGCGTGCTTCCTACCTATATGGCTTGGTGCCTTTTAGGTATGACTATAATGTTCTATATTTTATTGCGGCATATAAAATGATTGAGCTGTACATCCTTTTAATATTTATGATTGTTGGCGCGATAATCGCTATCGAGGTAAAGGACCTTCTTTCTTCGGTAGTAACAGTGGGGGCAGTGGGAATTGCCCTTTCTATGGCCTTTTTGATTTTAAAAGCGCCTGATGTAGCAATTACCCAGTTGGTAGTTGAAATATTATGTTTAATTATTTTGATTCGGGCAACTTTGAAAAAAGATTTACCTTTTATTTCAACCGGCCGCTGGTTTCTAAATACTCTTATTACCGTTGGCTTTATTGCTATGTTTTTATTCGTAGCGGCAAAAGCTTTAAAAGATCTGCCGGATTTTGGTTATCCGATTATGAAGGTTGCTAAAATATACATTGCAAATGGCCTGGCCCAGACCGGAGCTGCCAATGTTGTTTCTTCAGTAATGCTTGATTTCAGGGCTTATGATACTTTAGGTGAAGCCACAGTATTATTTACTGCCGTAATCGGCGTTTTGGCTGTTGTGCGTAAAATCGGCAGAAAAAACCAAGAGGGGCAGGATGATTAGAGAGCAGGATAAAGGCATGTCAGTAATTGTTAAGACAGTTACCCGTTTTACTATGGGTTTGATATTGCTTTATGGAATTTATATTCTTTCTCATGGCCATTTATCTCCCGGCGGAGGATTTGCCGGAGGGGTTATTGTTGCCCTTTCTTTTGTTCTTCTTATGCTGGCCTATGGTAAGGAGACTGCGCTTAAGAAGTTTCCCAAAGGGGTTGTGTCATTCTTTGAAAACGCGGGGGCGATAATGTTTCTAAGTATAGCCTTGCTGGGATTTACCGGGGGGTATTTCTTTTTGAATTTTCTGGACAAAGGCGAACCTTATAAACTTTTTAGTGCCGGTATCATTCCTCTTTGTAATATAGCTATCAGCCTTAAAGTGGGTGCAGGGCTATTTGCAATATTTGTTGCCTTAGTTTTGGTAAAATTAGAATCGGAGAAGAAAGTATGACGATATATTTTCTTTGTCTAGTGCTTTTTTGCGTAGGACTTTATTGTGTCTTACGAAAGCGCAATATTATTAAGATTATAGTGGGGATTATTATATGCGAGTATGCTGTTAATCTCTTTTTTATTTTGGCAGCCTATCGCGTCGGCGGCAGAGCGCCAATATTCTCAGCGCAAACAGATATTTCTAATATGGTTGACCCATTGCCTGCCGCCTTGGTACTCACGGCTATTGTTATCGGCTTGGCTACTACAGCTTTATTAGTTGCCATTGCTATGAGAATTTACGAGAAGTATGGTACTTTCGATATTACTAAAATTAGTGAGCTGAGGGGATAATGCCGCAAGCTAACATAATACCTCTTTTTATAGCTATATCTTTAGGCGGAGCCTTTTTAATCTCTATCATTGGCAGGAGAATAAAAGGGTTTCCTGATCTCATGGGAAATCTTACCACTTTTATGCTGCTTTGTCTTTCTGTCTCTGCCCTAAAGCTGTCCAATTCCTATGGGACTATAATTTATAGTGTTGGTTCTTGGAAACCGCCTGCAGGCATAGCTATGGTCTTAGATGGTTTTACTTCATTTATGCTCGTTACAATAAACCTGGTTGCGTTTATTGTCTCTATTTACGCGATAAATTATATGGAAAAATATACTTCTAAGTGGAAGTTTTATACATTATTTCTCCTGATGCTGGCAGGGATGAATGGAGTAATTCTTACCGGTGATATCTTTAATTTATTCGTATTTTTAGAAATTGCCTCGGTTGCAAGTTACGCGCTAGTTGCCTTTGGGACAGAGCGCCATGAGCTGGAAGCCGCGTTTAAGTATGCGGTTATGGGCACTATAGGTTCACTCTTTATTCTTATTGGGATTGTATTTCTATACAGCTACACCTCTACTTTGAATATGGCCGATATGGCCGCAATTTTAGCTCACAAGGGTATTGGTAATGTCGGCCTTTTGGTGAGTGTTTTATTTATTATGGGGTTCGGGTTAAAAGCCGCGCTTGTTCCTTTTCATGCCTGGCTTCCTGATGCTCATCCTTCCGCGCCGGCACCGATATCAGCAATGCTTTCAGGAGTATTGGTAAAGTCCTTAGGTGTCTATACGATATGCAGGATATTTTTTAATGTGATTGGATTCAGTTTAGAAATATCTTCATTGCTAATGTTTCTAGGGGCTGCTTCTATGGTGATAGGGGTATTTTTGGCGATTGGTCAATGGGATTTTAAGCGTCTCTTAGCTTATCACTCCATAAGTCAAATTGGTTATGTTATTTTAGGTATTGGTTTGGGTACGCCTTTAGGAATATTGGGAGGCTTATTTCATCTTTTTAACCATTCGATATTTAAATCGCTCTTATTCTTAAATTCCGGTGCAGTGGAATATTCTACTGGAACCCGAAATTTACAAAAGATGGGCGGATTAAGAGAAAAAATGCCTGTAACTAGCGCCACCAGTCTTACAGCTTCGATGGCCATTGCGGGTATTCCGCCCTTTAATGGTTTTTGGAGTAAGTTGCTGATTATAATTGCTGCCGTAGAAGCCGGCCGTTTTGGTTATGCTTTTTTGGCGGTTTTAGCCAGCATTATAACCTTGGCTTCGTTTACTAAGGTTCTAAAGTATGCTTTCTTTGGTAAGCTAAGAGAAAAGTGGAATAATATAAAAGAAGTTCCTCTGTTTATGGCTTTGGCTATGGCAGCGTTAGCGTTTATTTGTATTGTCGGAGGGGTTATGCTTTTTCCCGGCATAGTGACGAGTTTCCTAAAACCGGCCGCGGATGTACTTTCTGAAGGTGCGAAATATTCGGTAACGGTTTTACAGGGGGTGGCAAATAGTCCAACAGGACACTCTGTTGAGTAGTCGGTAAAGTACATTTTATTGCAAAGTGCAAAGTGAAAATTGCAAAATGCAAAGGTAAGAGAGATGAGTTTTGTGTATAAGTGTTTAATTTTAACTTTTACAATTTACAGTTTGCATTTTGCAATTAATATTCACTGAATATTCAAAAGAATTTAGATGGTGTCAGTGAATATTTACAGGGAGTACGATAGCAGATGGGGAGTAAGATAATTTTATTCTTAGCGGCATTTTTAGTCTGGTCGGTTTTAAGTTGGGTACCGGATTTCCAGCATCTTATAGTTGGTGTTTTTGTTGCCGCCCTTGTGGCCTTTTTAACCGGAGATTTATTTGTTAGCCGGCCTTATATATTGAAACGCCCTCGGCGTTACTGGTATTTTATTGCTCATTATCTGCCGGTATTTTTATGGGAGATGATTAAGGCAAATATTGACGTTGCCTATCGGGTATTACATCCTGATTTACCGATAAATCCGGGAATTGTTAAAGTAAAGACAAGCCTAAAGAGCGATACCGCTCTTACTTTCTTAGCTAATTCCATAACTTTAACTCCCGGCACAATGAGTGTAGATATAGATAAAGACAAGGGTGTTTTGTATATACATTGGATTAATGTAAGAACAAAGGATACCCAAGGCGCTACAAAAATCATTGTCCAGCGTTTTGAAAAAATACTAAAGAAGATTTTTGATTAAAGAGCTCAAGATGAAAAGAATCAGGTGGTTTGTTGGCGCAATTATTTTAGGGGGGATTATAGGTTTGATAATAATCCGGCCGTTCCCTTTTCTTTTTTATCCCGGCCTTCCCTACCTTGGGTTTACCGGCAGGGCCCTATACATACTTATTTTAGCTTGTTTTTTATGTCTCTATCGTATTTATAGAGGGCCGACCGCCGCTGACAGGATAGTAGCAATTGATATTTTAGGAATTATGATTGCCGGCTTATGCGCGATATTGACTATTTCTACCGGGAGGTCCTGGTATATTGATATTGGGATAGCCTGGGCTATGCAGAGTTTTATAAGCACCTTAGCGCTTTCCAAATATTTAGAAGGAAGAGG
>JAHJHM010000171.1 GCA_018823915.1 Candidatus Omnitrophota bacterium | reverse complement strand
TTTTATCAACCGCTTCAATGTCCTTTTGTTCATCAGATATATTATATAATATGTCGGAATATTGTCAAACAAAAAACCACACTTATTTCCGCCAGTGTGGTCTATCCTCTAAGAGATTCTTCTGGTAGCTGAACTATTACGCCGAAAGTCTCTTGTGAGATTTAGGCAGCCTTTTTTTATACAAAAACCCCACTTGCACCGCGTAGGTGCAAGTATTGGGTAGATAGTAAAAATGATACTTTTTATAGAGAAAAGAAAAGCTGGTGTTTCTTTTAAGGCAATAGTATTTTTTTTGATCATTGCTTTCTTAGCTTCTTCGCTTGTCATCTATTCCAATAAACCCGCGCCAAAAGCCTACGCTTCTGCTCTCTCCTATATGCCTGCACCGACAAAACTGATTAATACCAGTCCAAAGTTTAGCCCTCCGCTTTTGCGCGGAATAAAGTTTCATTTTGACGACCCGTTTAAATTCGATTTTATTATTGAGCAGGGAGACGCGAAACCAAAAGAAGAGGAATTAAAGCAGGAAGCTTCCAAGCTGATTAAGTATTTTCTCTCTTCCCTAACCATCCCCGAAGAAGATTTATGGGTTAATCTTTCCCCTTATGAACAAAACAAAGTTATCCCTACCGAATTAGGCTTAACCGATATGGGAAAGGATTTATTGGGCGAGGATTATGTGCTAAAACAGCTTCTTGCATCCCTAACTTATCCTGAAAGCCCTCTGGGTAAAATATTCTGGGACAAAGTATACAAAAGAGCCTTTAAGCTTTTTGGCACAACCAACATCCCCATTAACACTTTTAATAAAATTTGGATTGTCCCTGAGAAGGCAGTAGTTTATGAAGATAAAGATAAGGCAATTGTGGGAGAAAGTAAGCTTCAGGTAATGCTGGAGCAAGATTACCTTGCTTTAAGAAACAGAGAACAAGTAACAGAGGATAAATTACCCAAAGGAGTAAAGAAATTAACTGAGAAAGAAGTAGAAGATATAAATAGTTTTTCATCAAAAATTATGAAGGAAGTCGTTCTTCCTGTAATTGAAGAAGAGATTAATAGCGGTAAAAATTTCTCTCACCTGCGTCAGATTTATCACTCTTTAATTTTAGCTGTTTGGTTTAAGCAGAAACTTAAAACGCAGATTGGCGCAGATATTGAAGAAACGCAGATTAACGCAGATAGAGAGCAAATGACAGATGAATCTATATTAAGCAAGGTTTATATTGATAAAAAGAAGATAAAAGGAATTGATACTGATGATCCTAAGATAAAAGAGAAGATTTATAATCAGTACTTAGAAGCTTACAAAAAAGGCGTTTATAACTACATAAAAAAAGATTTTCATCCCCAGGAAAGAAGGCATATTCAGAGAAGATATTATTCCGGTGGCTGCGATTTTAGAGAAATAGTCAGCTCAGCAATTATCGTTCGGCCAATCACCGCCCTTCCTCAGCATGTAGCTAATTCTCCCTTGACAGTCACCACCGCCCAGCTTTCTCCTTTTGAAAGAGAAGATTTAGTTGGAGGAGAGGGTTTGGGAGGTTCCGGCGTAGGCCGCGGCCCAGGTGGAGGAAGCGGTAATAAGGCTCCAAAGTCAAAAATTAAGCCAGAAGAAGTTAAGAAGAAAGAAAAACCTCTGGAGGCTAAAAAGGAAAAAAAGGTTTCTTCAGCGGTGGAGAAGGAAAATAAGTGGGAGTCTTTTAGAAGAAAGCTTTTGCCAGTTATCCTTGCTGGTTCGCTTTTCTTTAATTCTACACCGGGTTCATGGGCGGAGGCTTTAAAAAATAGGCATGCCGTGATACCAAAAACTTCTGTCGAAATTTCTCAAGTAGAAAAAGACAACTTTTCTTACGATCTTCCTTGGCTTTTAGAAAATTATACTCATCGGAATAACAGATTTTACCCTAAAGAAAAAAGTAGCTTGCCGCAAGTGCCAAAGGAACAGTTTTGGTGGTTCAATAAACCAATCAAACCTCAACAGTTTTCCAATGAAGATGATTTTATTCGAGAGTTAATGGAGAGTGGAAAAATAAAAAATGTATTTTTGCCTTTTGTAAAATTATTGTATGTCTTTCCAATTTTAACAAAGGAGAATACAAAAATATCCGGGGAGGCTATCCGGCAATATTTTCAACCAGATGGAAATATTTTTCAAAAAGGCTATGGGAGTAAGATTACAATTGGTGACACTAAAGACCTCGAGTCGATAGCCGCCATTGCTAGTAGGAAGAAAGGCGGCATAGAGAGCTCGTTGCAGGGTGAGGGTTCTTATAGTGTAGAGAACGCGAAAGATTTCGCTATGATTTTTTTTAATACACTACCTTTGCACTTGGTAGATTATGTAGAAAGAGTAGATAAGGAAGGAGGCAGAAGTTATCTCCATATTCATTTTAAAAAACCTTACGAAATCAAGACGAAAATTAAAACAAAGGTGCTTGAAGAGCTCGTGAGTATACCTTTTTACATACCTTTATTCGGTGCAATAGATACGGCAGTAAAGTGGGAACAAGATGTCTATGTAGATTTTAAGATATTCACTTTGGAATATGAACGAATGAGAGATAACAAACAGCAGAAGATGGAGGAAAAAGTAGTAGTTTACAAGGATATTCAAGGAGCCTCCATAGATATTGAGGGGCTTTTTATAACAAGAGCAATAAAAGCGATTGATAAAGTGATTTCCAAAGAGTGGTCTATAAAAGACTTGTTTAACCTGGAAGATTGGTATACAGCTTTTTATCCCTATATTGGTGATGATGCTAAAACGATAGATACCTTAATAGCCGGGATAGGTATACCAAGCGCAGATTTAATTCCTCATGATAAAGTAAATACAGGCTTATTTTTTGATAGTTCTACAATAGAGGAACTTGCCGAAGGTATCTATGATGTTGCATCGATGAGCAGGGGGAAACCACTTACCGAATCGATTTTCTGGCCGTATATTTATGGAGAAGAAAAAACTCAAAGATGGGTTAGACTTTCTATTATAAATAGCTGGGCAGATTATTTAGGGGATGGACTAGAAAATTTAATAAAGCGAGGTGGGTTTGAGGGTATTGAAGAAAATGGCGCGATAGACTCTAATAGTTTGGCAAAACTTAGAGATGCATTTAATGATATTAAAAGAGAAAGAGGGCCGCAGGCAAGAACTATTGGAGATGCATGTAGCGATATCGTTAAAGATATGGTGGCAAAGGTATTTGACGTCAATTTTAAAGATTCCAAAAAGTCGGTATCGGCACAAACTTTAAAAGTTAGAAAAGGTGTGAGAAAGGAGGATATAAAAGGATTGCAGAAACTTATAAATTCAACCTACAAAACTAATTTGTCAGAAGGAGGCCGGGAAATTTTAAAAATGCTACAGAAAGAATTAATCAGGGCTTTAGCAAAATTTAATAAGGATAAAAGTGAAGTAGAGGCTGAAACAAAAGTACGTATGGCTCAAAATAGATTAGAACGGGCTGAATGGAAATCAAAACCTTACGATATCGCTGGCCGAGTATATGATTTAGTAGAGAGATTTTTCAGCCGCGATAAGCAAGAAGAAATTATAGATGCCAAAATCGCTCTCCATGAAGCAGAAGATAAACTGGGAGAATTAGTTCAATCTTCATTTCAAGGGAAAGTTGCTTCCTCATCTTTAAAAGATGAAAAACATGTTGCTTCTTCGGCAATAACTACCAACAACCCAGCATCTAAGCCCAATGAACCCAATGAGCTCAATAGACTCGGCAAATGCCTCACCCCCGATTCCCTCATCCACCTTGCCGACGGCACAAAGAAGCCGTTGATTGAGTTAAAAGAAGGGGATTATGTTTTGTCCTTGAATCAGGATTCAGGATTAAGGATTAAGGATTCAATGGGCAGCATTCAGGATTCAACCGCCCAGGATTCAGGAAGATTAGAGCCTCATAGGGTGAATGCCTTATTGGATATGGGAGTTAAGCCGGTTTATCGAATTACTACCAAGAGCGGCAAACAGTTAAAAACCACCTTGAATCATCCGTATTTGACTAAGCGTGGATGGAGGAAGCTTAAGGATATAAAGGTAGGAAGTGAGATTGCAGTTATAAATTCAGTAAGCCTTAGCTCTCAAAGAGACTTTGGTAATCAAGATATTGCTGTCTTTCCAGTCAAAGATAATCCGATAGTTACCCGCTCGGAAACGGTAAACTTTCCCTTTTTCCCCTTCGATAGAGTCAGCATAATGGAGAGGATTACCAGTAGAGATATAAAATCTTATTTTTTTAATGATGAGTTTTTGAACGTGGGGATGAAATTTACGCAGCTGCCTGTCAGCATGTTTGGTGAAGCAGTAGGTAATCATTTGAGGCCTAAGCGTTTTTCGATTTCCTTAGAAGATATACGGCCTGATTTTCGAGATTTCTCGATTTCATTCCAGAATTCAGGGCTTGAATACTCTATAGATTCTAATAAGTCCATGAACGCTTCTTTGTCTAGGAAGAATCCTTTAGTCTTGAGACTATCTCCATCAAGGACTACTCGCACAAAACCTGTAAGAAATTTTTTAGGATCATTGCGTAATTGGGAAAGTTTAACTACTTTTTCTTTTAATAATAATGATGGTACCATTTTCTCACCTCCTTATTTAAAAGATACCACGCCTATTTATTTAAGTCAAGAGGATTTAAAGATAACCTACGAACCTATCACTTCCATCGAGTCTCTCGGCAACCGCCACGTCTACGACATTGAAGTAGAAGGCACGCATAATTTTGTTGCCCAGGGGATTGTTGCGCATAATACGGTAATTAAGGATGAAGGAAAAAGGTTAAAGGATAAAGAAGGGAAGGGAGAAGAGGAGAGAGAAAAAAGGGAGAAGGCACAAAGTAAGAAGAGAGAAGGAGAAGATAAGGATGAAGGTAAAAGGAAGAAGGGAGAAGGAAGAGTTGCTTCTTCGGCGGTGGAGAAAGTTGATATTCAGGGGTCAGCTTTTAAAAAATCAAATGGCTTATGGCTTCCACCTAAGAATATCGTTCTACCAAAGAAAAAGAATTTCGAGCTGGAAATAGCCAAAGGTAATTTCAAAAAAGCCATAGAAGTTATTAACGCTATCCAAAGGCCGTCGGATTTAAGAACTCAACCATATAAGCTGACTCAACTTCAAGGTTATCTTGACGAAATTTTTCTTCTTAAGGGTATAGATGACCAAACCAAAGATTATTTAAAAACATCGTTAAAAACAGGGCCTTTGTTTTTAATTTTAGCCAGCAACTATTCAGGCAAGATTCATCAAAATATTTACCGTTTGCTTGAAGTGCTCCGGCCAAATTTCGATTATACTTTTGAAGAATTGAATACTCTTTTGGAATCTATAGATGTATTTGAAACGTATAACCTAGATTTTAGCCGGCAGATTATCGACAGCATAACGAAAAATCTGGCATTACTGTCAGAAGATAACTACCGGAGATACTTAAGAGTTATTAACCGCCTGCCGCGGCAGTATTATAGGGATGGTATACCGCAAATTCCCCCAACAATGACTTTTGGTATTGAGCTGGAGTTATTTTTGGTAAACCCTGATGGAAGCAGCAATGAGCAAACCAAAGAAGCCACAAAATCGCTTTATCTTAAAATAAGAGAAAACCTGAAAAGTTTAGGAGTAGATAACCGTAACTGGGTAGTAAAAGAAGAATCAGGTGGGGAAGTTATTGAGATTACCAATTGGAAGAGTGGATTGTCCAATGATAAGGCTGGCTTTGAGGAATTGAGCAGGATTACTAACATCCTTGAATTTATCGCTCAGCCCCAAAACAATCAAAATCTTAAAATAGCCCAGTGTTTGCATATTCACGTTGGCAATCCACAAGAAGATAAGCGCACAATCAAAGCCGTAGCTTTTATTGGCAAGTCTATGGAATATTGGTGGGCTAAGTTATCCAGACAGATAAATATCAAATCGTTTAAAGAAAATGCTTTATTGGGTGAGCCTAAAGATGAAAAAGGCGAAACTCCGTTTTATTCAAGCGACAAGAAAACAATAGCTTTCAATTCTTTTGCCGCTCCCGCCTTCAGCATTGAAGCGCTGCAAGATGGAAGATACCTTACAAAATTCCAGCAAACCATTAGTATTGCTTTAAGTATTGTTTACAATGCCTCTATGAGAGCTGATGAGTTTAACCTTTTACGCACCGGCCTTCCAGTATATCAGCAGTCTGTTTACAGTGAACAAAATTCCTATCTTTTAAGGAAACATCTATCCCATTTATTTAAAGATAACCCCGAACAGATTATTTCTGTATTGCAACTATTGTTGAATTGGGGAAGCTTGGCGCAGCTGATCGTTCCTCAGGAGTTTGACAAAGAAGCGGAGAGAATTGAGAAGTTTTATAGAGAAAACGCTTTAGCCCAATTGTATAAACTTAATACAGAAAAAGGAAGCAGAGGCTGGAACGAGGATATAAAAAATGAGATAGAAAAAATAGTGGAAAACTTAAGAAAGATAAGATTGACAGGAAGGGAAAGTGAGATAGAAGAATCTACCTTGCAGATACAAAAAATGGAAAGATGTTTATTGGTTATGTTTTTTACCTTAGGCCAAGGTGATAGTAACCGTTCTTTTGCTGA
Organism: Candidatus Omnitrophota bacterium; assembly: GCA_018823915.1. Classification (GTDB taxonomy): domain Bacteria; phylum Omnitrophota; class Gorgyraeia; order Duberdicusellales; family 4484-171; genus JAHJHM01. The sequence goes on along the minus strand of JAHJHM010000171.1, from coordinate 479 downwards.
GGCAATGTTAAAAGAGATAAAATCAAATTTATTTGTAGAAACCCTCGCCCTAATCAAAGGCGTAGATAAATCCCTACAAAATAATCTTACTGAATATGCTTTTCCTGAGCTCTTTAGGTCATCAGCCAACCGCAGCGATGAATCAGTGGTATTCTTATTAAAAGAAACCCTCGCCATAATCAAAGGCGCAGATAAATTCCTACAAAATAATCTTACTCAATATGCTTTTCCCGCGCTCTTTAGGTCATCAGCCAACCGCAGCGATGAATTATTAAAAGAAACCCTTGCCATAATCAAAGACGCAGATAAATCCCTACAAAATAATCTTACTGAATATGCTTTTCCCGCGCTCTTTAGGTCATCAGCCAACCGCAGCGATGAATCAGTGGTATTCTTATTAAAAGAAACCCTCGCCCTAATCAAAGGCGTAGATAAATCCCTACAAAATAATCTTACTAAATATGCTTTTCCTGAGCTCT
>JAHJHM010000170.1 GCA_018823915.1 Candidatus Omnitrophota bacterium | reverse complement strand
CGTACTTTACTGACTATTTACTATAAACTATATACTATCAACTATTTATATGAGCCGCCCGAGACTCGAACTCAGCACACCCGCCTTAAAAGGGCGGTGCTCTACCAGATGAGCTAGCGGCCCGTCAGACTTCCTTCAATTCCTTTTCTTTATTCTCCAGGAGATTATCTATTTCCTCAATATACTTTTCAGTTATTTTTTGTAATTCTTCTTCTGCTTTAAACCGATCGTCTTCAGAAATCTTTTTCTCTTTCTCCATCTTCCTAACGCATTCCTTACCGTTTCTCCTTACTGTTCTTATGGAAACTTTTCCTTCTTCAGCCACTTTCTTAACTATTTTTATCAACTCACCTCTTCTTTCTTCGGATAAAGGAGGCACGATTAATCTTATGATTTTTCCATCACTTATAGGTGTGATTCCCAACGCCGATTGCAAAATTGCCTTTTCTATCTCCTTCAAAGATGTAGGATCATACGGGTTTATCACCACAAGCCTTGCTTCAGGTATACCTATGGTAGCAAGTTCTTTAAGAAGTGTAGGGGTACCATAATAATTAACCCTTATTCCTTCTACCATTTTAGGATTAGCTCTGCCGGAGCGCAGTTCGGCAAATTCTCTCTTTGTTGCCTCTACTGCCTTTTGCATCTCTTCCTCTATCTTTCTTAAAACCTCTTTGGCAGACATATTACCTCCTTCGATACTTCATTTAATAATCGTTCCGATGCTTTTGCCGCAAACTATTTTTTTTAAATTTCCCTCTTTCATGAGACTGAAAACGATTATGGGCAATTTATTCTCCATACAGAAAGTTATAGCTGTAGAATCCATTATCCTAAGTTTCTTATTAATTACCTCTATATAGTTCAACTTTTTAAATAACTTAGCCTGTTTATCTTTAAAGGGGTCAGAAGAATAAACTCCTTGGACTTTTGTTCCTTTAAGCAAGATATCAACGTTAATCTCTACGCTTCGCAATGCCGCGGCAGTATCAGTAGTAAAATAGGGATTGCCTGTTCCGGCAACAAATATCACTACTCTTTTTCTCTCAAGATGCCTTATCGCCCGTCTTCTAATATAAGGCTCGGCAATTTGGTGCATTTCGATTGCAGTCATAACCCTTGTAGGTACATTTTGATTTTCTAAAGCATTTTGAAGGGCAAGACCGTTTAAAACGGTTGCCAACATCCCCATATAGTCTGCTACCGTCCTTTCCATTTGGAATTCTTTAGAACGCAACGCTCCGCGAAAAATATTCCCTCCTCCTACCACCAAAACCATCTCTACCCCTAATTTCACTACATCCCTGATCTGTTTAGCTAAATGAGCGCACACAGAAGGATCGATTCCATGTAAATTCCTTCCCAAAAAAGCTTCTCCGCTCAACTTAAGAAGAACTCTCTTATATTCAACCTTCATCCCTCTCCTAAAGAAAAATGCGTGAATCTTTTAATTAAAATATTCTCTCCGCATTGAGCAATCACATCTTGCAGATATTCTTCTATAGTAATACTACTGTTTTTTATAAATGTCTGCTCTAGGAGGCAACTTTCCTTAACAAAAACATCAACATTCTCTAAATTAGCTAATTCACCTTGAGGAATATCCTGTTTTTTTATATACTTAGGATTGGCGGCAACAACCTGCATGGCGATATCCTTAACAAACTTTTTAAAAATATCTGTACGCGCGACAAAATCAGTCTCACAATTTACCTCGACTATCGCTCCTAAATTTCCGGCAAAGTGGACATAGGCTTCAATTAATCCTTGTGAAGCAACTCTGCCACCTTTTTTCTTTGCCACCTGGATTCCTTTCTTCTTTAAGCTTTGCAATGCTTTATCAAAATCACCTTCTGCCTCCTCTAAGGCCTTTTTGCAATCATTAATTCCTAAAGAAGTTGTTTCTCTTAATCTCTTTACCTCCATCAAGCTCATTTTTCATCCCCCTTTTCAATAAGACTTAGACTTTTTCTTCTTCAACATTCTCTATCTCTATCTTGGATTTTTTTCCCTCAAGGCTTTCTGGCTCTTCTTTTATCTGCTCATCTTGTTTTCCTAACTCTGCAACCAATGCTTCTGATTCCTTTACTCCTTGGTTAATTGCCTCAACTACGCAGGTAGTTATGTATCTTACTGACTTTATGGCATCATCATTGCCTGGTATAGGATAATCTATAATTTCAGGGTTAGCATCTGTATCAATTAAAGCTACGATAGGGATAGAAAGCTTATTTGCCTCTCTTACGCAGGCAATCTCTCTCTTAGGGTCAACTATATACATACAATCAGGAAGTTCCTCCAAAAAAATAACCCCCCTATATTTTCTTTCCATTCTTTTTATCTGGCGGTTTACTCTTACAGCTTCCTTCCCTGACATTTTATCAAGTTCACCCAACTCTTTTTCCTTTAACAACTCCGCGTATCTCTTCACTCTTGGTCTTACTGTGGAAAAATTAGTAAGAAGTCCCCCTACCCATCTTTCTACTATATAAGGCATATTGCACTCTATTGCTAATTCTTTGATTAAATTCCGCGATTGCCTTTTTGTAGCTACAAAAAGGATTTTTTTTCCATCTTGCGCCATTTTTCTAACAAATTCTTTCGCGACTTGCAATTCTTCGGCAGTCTTTTCTAAATCAATAATGTAAATATTCTTCTTCTTGCCAAAGATAAACCTCGCCATCTTAGGATTCCAGTATTTACTTAAATGCCCAAAATGAACACCATTCTCTAATAATTCTTTAATAACCTCTGGTAAAGCCATCTCTTTCTATCCTCCTCAATGAAACTTGCATTTTTTTACTAAAAAATGCCTAGTCCAACAGGACACCCTGCTGGGTAGTTGAATTGATCCCGAAGCGCTTCTGAAAAATGTCGCAAGAGATTTTTCAGATATTTAGGCGCGAGGGACAATGTTTTCGGTTATTTTACCGGCTTCCTGTCTGCACGGCAGACAGAAACCATCAACTATCAACTATTCGCTCTTAGCTCCATATTATACCTTAAATTGTAATTCATACAACTTTTTATACAGAGTATCTTGAGAAAGAAGAAAAGAATGTGTTCCTGCCTCAACAATCCTTCCTTTTTCCACAACCACTATTCTATCCGCTTTCTGAATTGTAGAAAGCCTATGAGCAATAACAAAAACCGTCTTACCACGCATAAGATTATAAAAAGCTTCTTTTATTAACTGTTCTATTTCAGAATCAAGCTGACTGGTAGCCTCATCCAAAATTAAAATAGGGGCATCTTTTAAAATCGCCCGAGCAATGGCTACTCTTTGCTTTTCTCCTCCGGAAAGTTTAAAACCCCGCTCCCCGATAACAGTATCATATTTTTGGGGTAATTTGAGAATAAACTCTTCGGCTCTTGCCCTCCGTGCTGCTTCCATTATCAACTCTTCCGATATCTTTAAATTTCCATAAGCAATATTGGCTCTCACTGTATCATTGAAAAGCACCGTTTCCTGAGTTACCATGCCAACAAAAGTACGTAAAAATTTCAGGCGGCATTTTTTTATATCCAAATCATCAAATAAAATTTTCCCCTTTTGAGGGTCGTAAAAACGGGGAATTAAATTCACTAAAGTGGTTTTCCCCGCGCCGGAAGGGCCTACAATAGCAATCACCTCACCCTTGTCGATTTCTAAATTTATCCCTTCTAATACATACTCACAATTTTCCTCGTACTTAAACCAAACATCGGAAAAAACAATTTTATTCTTTAAAGAAAACATAGAAATAGCATCAAGGGCTTCTTTAACAGCAATTTTCTCATCTAATATTTCATAAATTCGTTTATTGGCGGCTAAACCTTCCTGGGTGATGAAATGAACCCCGGTTAATTTTTTAAGGGGCTGCATCAAAGACATGAGGGATCCCATAACTACGCCAAATCCTCCAAAAGAAATATTCCCTCTCACCACTTCTCTTCCCCACAAGGCAAGAACAATTGTTGCCGCAATCGCTCCCACAAATTCCGAAAGTGGGGTGGATAAAAGAGTTCTCTTTGTCGCTTTAAGTAAGTACTGGGCGAATTGTCGATTTTGCGCTTTAAATCTACCACTCTCATATTCCTCCATAGAGAATGCCTTCACGATTCTTACTCCGGAAATAGTTTCTGAAAGAAGCGAATTTATATCAGCTATTTTTTCCTGAGTCTGAGTCGATATCTTCTTTAATTTTTTGCCGATTATTGCTGCCGGCCAAACAATCAAAGGCAAAAGCAAAAATGTCACCATGGACATCTTTCCACCGACAGAAAAGATAACAAAAATATAGATAAATAGCCTTAGCGACTCATGAATTAAATCTCTAAAGGCAAAAGAGATAGCATTGTTGATATAGCCCGTATCATTGACAATCCGGCTCATCAACTCTCCTGTTCTCTTCCGGGAATAAAAACTTAAAGATAATTGCTGCAATTTATCAAAAAGTTTGTTTCGAATCTCTCTTACCGTGCGATAGGCTACCGCGTTCATCAAGTAACCCTGCAGCCAAAAAAACAACCCTTTAAGCAAAAAAAGGGGAATAATACAGGCAATTACAATATTAAATAAGACTGCGGGATCTATAGAATTCAATTTTTCAATGAAAGTAGCAAGTGCCGGTGATAAAGTGGCGGGAAGTACAATACTTTTATGAGTAAAAACTATATCAATAAGAGGCAGGATAGCAAGTAAAGTTACTCCGTTTAAAACCGCGGAAATGCAGGTACAGATAAAAGCTACGAAAAAGAGCCAAATTTGAGGCTTTAGGAATTTCAATAGTCTTAGGTAATTTTTCACAGCCAAATTGTATCACATCAATTGACTTTCCTCAAGAGATTTGATATTATAGTTCATAGCTGATAGTTCGTAGTTGATAGCAATAAATATGATTATAAGCGATAGACTAAGAGCTATGAGCTAAGAGCTATGAGCTATGAGCTATAACGTAGGAATAATAGGAATAGGAAAATTAGGTAGTATTCATTTACGTATTTATAAAGAACTCAAGGAAATAGAAAAAATCTACCTTGTGGATATTAATCAAAAAAATCTTGCTCCTCACAAAAATCTTCCATCATTTAAAAATTACCGTGAACTAAAAAACAAGGTTGACTTAGTAAGCATTGCCACCCCCACTCCTACTCATTTTGAAATTGCCAAGTTTTTTTTAGAAACCAAAATTCCTGTTTTGGTAGAAAAACCTCTTACTATGAACTACAAACGAGCAGAAAAGCTCATCGAAATCTCTAAAAAGAAAAAAACTCTGCTTTTTGTCGGCCATGTAGAAAGATACAACAATGCCTATATCGCCGTAAAAAAGATTGTAAAGGACCCTTTATTTATTGAGTGTAATCGTTTAAGCCCTTATCCCTATCGTTCTCTGGACACTAGTGTTGTCTCGGATTTAATGATCCACGACTTAGATATTATTCTTAGCTTGGTAAAAGATAAAATTAAAAAAATTGAGGCAAAAGGAGTGAAAGTTCTTTCTACATCAGAAGATATTGCCAATGCCAGAATTACGTTTGAAAAAGGGTGCGTTGCTAATATAACTTCCTCACGAATATCCTCTAAAAAAGAAAGGAAAATAAGGATATTTATGCCTAATTGTTATATTTCTTTAGACTATGCCCAGCAAACAGTAGAAATCTACCAAAAGTTGAAAAAGAAAATAGTAAAAAAAGTTCTCCCTATAGAGAAAGAACAACCCCTGCAGAAAGAAATTGCTGATTTCCTGAACTTAGTAAAAAAAAATAATTTTAGAATAGAGTCGGCCGATCAAGCAAAAGATGCCCTAAAGCTTGCCTGCAAAATAGAAAAAATTATAAAAGTGGGAAGTAAAAAGTAAGAAGTGGGAAGTGAGCAGTAGGAAAAAAATAGTTATTGTTGCCGGAGATAAATCGGGAGATTTGTATGGAGGGATTTTAAGCAAAAAATTAAAAGAAAAATTTACTTCTATAGAAATATTTTCCTTCGGCGGTTCTAACCTAGCCCAATATTCTCATCAAATCATCAACCTCCTCTCTTACAGTGTCTGTGGAATACTTGAAGTTTTATCCTCACTAGGTAAAATTCTTCATATTTTTAGAAAAACTATCCAAGAAATAGATAGATTGAAGCCGGATTTAATAATCCTTATTGATTTTCCCGACTTTAATTTAAAATTAGCCAAAACCCTTAATAAAAAATACACTCTCTTCTACTATGTCAGCCCTCAAGTTTGGGCATGGAGGGAAAAAAGAGTAGAGTTAATTAAAAAATACGTGGATAAAATGATTGTTATCTTTAAATTTGAAGAAGATTTCTATAGAAAAAAAGGGATAGATGTCTTTTATTTCGGCCATCCTCTGTTAGAAATAATCCAAACAATGAATATAGAAACAAAAAAGATAATTTCCTTTCTGCCCGGCTCAAGAAAAAATGAAATAAAGCGGCATCTTCCGATAATGCTTGAGGCGAAGAAAATTATGGAAAAAGAATTAAATAATTATCGTTTTCGGATAATACGGCCGGAAAATATAGAAATAGCATTTTATAAAAAATTGTCCGGCCAAATAAATATAGTTAATCACTCTCTAGGAGCACTGGAAGAATCAGAATTTATCATAACTTCTTCCGGCACTGCTACTGTAGAAATTACCATTATAGGAATTCCTTTTTTAATAATTTATAAAGTTAACCCGATTAGCTGGCAAATTTTGCGAAAAATAGTAAAAACAAAGTTTATCGGGATGGTCAATATATTGGCAGGAGAAAAAATAATTGAAGAGCTCGTTCAAGAAAAAGCAAATCCACAAAATATTGCCAAAAAATCTTTAGAAATTATTAAAAATAAGGAAAAGTATAATCATTTAAGGAAGGATTTAAATAAAGTAAAAGAAATTCTTACTCCTTACGGAGCAGGAGAAAAATTTGCTGACTTTATCGTCCGCTATCTGAACCTTCCCTGATCAACTCCTTAAACACAACTTATCTCAGGCAGAGCTGGCAGCGCAATTGGGTGTAACGCAACAGTATATTTCCAAAATTGAAGAAGGTGAATTTTTCAACCTGGAAACCGCAGAGAATCTTCTTAACCATATTGGCTATCATCTAAAATTAGTGGTTGTACGAATTCACAGCGGGTCTCACAGAACATACCGTCCAGCGTAAATATTCAGTGAACCACGTCTAAATTTTTCTGAATATTCAGTGCAAAATGCAAAATGCAAATTGCATACCCTAACGGGCACAAGCAAGTTAAAATTACTTAGTTTTTTTTTGCCGTAATTACTGACTTTGCAATAATACTTATCAGCTCTTCTACTTCCTTCAAGAGCATTTCAATGCATGTATTATGGATAAGCTTTGACTTCTTTATTAATCTTAACCAATAACGCGTTTCCT
>JAHJHM010000169.1 GCA_018823915.1 Candidatus Omnitrophota bacterium | reverse complement strand
TTTAAAGCTCGTTCGGCGTAAATTTTCGTCCTACTATAAAATAAATCATAATAATCCGGTAAATTCGTTTCCTTTAAGGGCTTACACTTAGAATAATCAAAATGATAAATACAGCCGCTGCTAATATGAACCAGCTTAATTTTATACCGCAGACCAATTTCTGCTAATATGATAGGAATAAATGTATTAGAAAATAAGGTCGTATCTTTATCCAACTCGCAATCATCCACATTCCTCTTACCTGTATCACCAACGCAGTTTATTATAATCTTTGGATTATATTTTTTTATTTCTTCTTCCGCGTCTTTAAAAGAATAAATTTGTCTTCCTGATATATTGCACTTAAGGCTCTCCTGCAACCTTTTACCGATAAAACCTTTACCCAATATAAGAACTTTCATCCTTACATACCTTTTTTAGATATTTTCCGTAATTTGTACCTATATCTTCTGCTAATTCTTCCAATTGCTCTCTATCAATGTAGCCTTTTTTATAAGCAATTTCCTCAATACAGCCTATTTTTAGGCCCTGTCTTTCCTCTATCGTTTTTATAAACATCGAGGCATCAATCAAAGAATCATAGGTACCTGTATCAAGCCAGGCATAACCACGGCCGAACAGTTTAACCTTTAATTTTCCCTTCTCTAAATATACATTATTCACATCAGTAATTTCCAACTCTCCTCTTTTAGAAGGTTTTATATTCTTCGCAATCTCAATTACATTGTTATCATAAAAATAAAGGCCGGTTACCGCCCAGTTAGATTTAGGCTTTTGCGGTTTCTCTTTTATGGAAAGTACTTTCCCATGCGCATCAAATTCAATAATTCCATATCTTTGAGGATCGTTAACAGAATATCCAAAAATAACCGCCCCTTCTTTTAAAGAAGTGGCTTCTTTTAAAAAACCAATCAAATTCTGTCCATAAAATATATTATCTCCTAAAATTAAACACACTTTATCTTTGTTAATAAAATTTTCTCCTATTATAAATGACTCGCCAATTCCTCGGGGCTCCTTCTGGATAGCGTAAGAAAAATTCACTCCTAAATTTTTACCATCTCCCAATAAATCTTGGAATCTAGAGGTATCTTTGGAAGTAGAAATTATAAGAATTTCTCTAATTCCCGCAAGCATTAATACAGATAGGGAATAATAGATAAGCGGCTTATTGTATATGGGCAACATCTGCTTGCAAACTCCTTTTGTGATCGGATATAATCTTGTTCCTTTACCGCCGGCTAAAATTATTCCTTTCATCTCATAATCTCCTTCAATAATTTCCGGTTCTGCCACCCTAGCAGGCACAGGCAAAATTATTTAAGCTTAATAATTACCAATGCTTAATAATCAATCTTCAAACGCAAAAAATATTAGTTAGGTACCTTCCAGAAACTAACCCCGGAGAACACATAAAACCCCTTCTATCGCCTGGAAATATCTCTCTTTAATCCTCTCAAATATCTCTTGGGCTGTCTCCTGGTCATAAATATGAGAAGTTTTATTCCTATCTTCTAACATATCAAGAAAAACTTTTTCTTCTCTTATCCATCCTATCCTAAACGCTTCTTTTAAACTCTCCCGGGGAGTTCTCACTTCAATACCGTTCTCTTTAAGAAAGACCTTTAAACTTTTCCAAAGCAGCTCAAAGGTAAATTCAAATCTCTGAATTACTCCATCCTTTTCCAATTCACTTTCCGCGCTGCTTATTCCTTCTTTTAGTTTAATAACTCCTTTTCTAAACTCATCCTCAACAAATTTAAGCTCTTTTTTCATAAACCACCTTTCCTGTTTCTAAAATTATATCTTTAAACTCTTTGCTTACTGATAACAAATAAACAATATCCACCTTATAAAGGCCGCTTATCTTTTCTATCTCCTCATTTATCTGCCTCTGTAAAGAAATTTGCGGCTTTTCGCGATTAACAGCAAAGTCAAAATCTGCGCCCTGCCCATTATTGCCTTTTGCCCGGGAACCAAAAAGAATCACGCAAGTAACATCCAAATACCTTTTTAAAATCTCTACAACTCCATTAATTATCTCTTCTTCCCGTGCGTTCATTTCTAAAGATAATTTCTAATTTTAACCGCTATTTTCTAAAATCTGGTTCCTCTTCCTCCAGCTAAAATTATTCCTTTCATAATCCGCAAAAATTAGAGGCCATTTTAATCTTATCAACTTCAGTTTCGTCTAATCTATCTAAAATTTTATAACCCATTTTACTAAAGATCCGCATGATGAATTTATCTTTACCCATAATTATATCATATCTTTTCTTCTTTTTTAAAATCTTCCACGATAAATCAAAAACATTTCTAAACTCAATAAATTTAACTCCTGAATGCTCTACAAGATTATTCTTTTTAAAGATAGCAGACTTTTGTTCAAAGAAATTATTAACAAAAAACCAAATATAATTACCGCCGCGAGCTAACCTTATGCCATTCTCCAAATTATCAAGCAGCTCTTGGCAACTATCTACAACCCAGGCAATCCTTAATATTGAACCCCATTTTTTTAAAAAAATTCTTTTACTTTTCGTAAAAAGCTCTTCTTTTTTTCTCCCCAATTTATCCACCGAGGCATGTTCTTTATGCCACACGTAAGAACCCTTTGCCATACCGATTAAAAAACCTTCCCTTTTAACTTTCATAGAGTAATCGCTGTCTTCAAAAAACAAAGGGGCAAATTCTTCAGAAAACCCCCCAATCTTATCAATAATCTCTCGTTTTATAACCATACAAAATCCTATACAAAAAGGCATCTCCACAAAAATACCTTCATATTTATTTCGTAAGTCTTTAGCAAATCCTTCTAAAGAATTTCCCGAAGCCGCCCGAGTTCCTAAATTATTGCTGTTAGGATTTAAGACGCCTATGTTGTCATACTTTTTAAAGACTGAAATTATTTCTTCAAGCCACCCCTTAGTAAAAATTAAATCATTATTAGCCAAGCATACATAAGGAGCGTTTGATGCTTCTATGCCCTGGTTCATACCTCCAACAAAACCTTTATTTTCTTTATTGAAAATAATTTGAATCTTACAATTCTCTGTATCTTTCAATGAAGATAAATAATCTTTTGTCCCATCGGTACTGGCATTATCTATTATGATCAGCCTTGATGGAAAAATTGTATTTAGTTTGAAGCTTTCAATAAATTTTTTAGTTGCGCCTAATTGGTTCCAAGTCAAAACTATCACATCGCATAAATAATTCACTTTAACTATGCCGCCTTCTTAGAAAAACTTGGTTAAAACTGGTCAATTTTTCTTTTCCTTGTAGACGAAATATACTTAGCTCCATGTTTCCTTGCTTTAATATAATATTGATAAGTAAGAAAATCTTTCAATCCATTGAATAAGAAAAAATTTAATACCTTAAAGCCCCGCGAAGCCACAAAATTACGCTTAATTTCAACTATTTCATATCCTGCATCTGCAAATAATTCCTTTATATTAATTAGAGTAAAAAATCTAAGATGCGACTTATCTAATATCCCTTTATCCATATAATCCCAACTGCCGCCTAAAAATAACCTTATTATAATCTTATAATAGCGGATATTTGGGATACTTGCTATTATATAGCCACTATTATTTAAAAAATCTCTGTGCTTTCTTAAAACCGCAAGAGGGTATATAAAATGCTCCAATACATCAGCGTAAATAATACAATCAAAATAACCTTTAGAGAAAGGCAATTGAAATTTTTCCACATCAGTCAAGAACACTCTGTTTAGTTTTTCTTTGGCAAGAAGATAAGACTTCTCATCTTTTTCTATCCCTACAACTTCTATGCCTTTTTCTCTTAATTTAAAGCCTAAATTTCCCTCTCCACAACCAACATCTAGAACTTTCTTCGCGTCAACGGAAATAAGAGACAAAAAAACATCGCGTCTATCCTTCTTTTTTTTCTTTCTTCTCATAGATTCTTTGGTTTCTTGATTTATTTTCAGTTATGCATTCACTAAATATTGCAGCGAAATTATATTCTTAATTTATTAAATTTTCCTCCCAGCTTAAAAGCAATATAATTAAACATAGTCTGAACTCTGTGGTAATAGGTATGATTATTTACTACCTACCAATTTATAACCTTCTTCCGCTATTCTTTCTCTTTCTTTGTTATTGTCTAGATAATACTCGATTAATTCTATTAATTCTTTATCATTCTTGTAAGTTACTAAATGCTTCTTATCTTTGAATAACTCATCAAACCCATTATTTCTAGTATAGTTGGTAAGAAGAAAACAGCCGCAGGCCATAATTTCAAAAATTCGCATATTTATATCATTAGCGATTGAGGAATTAAAACCAATTTTTGACGCGCTGTAAATTTCTTCTATCTTCCTAAAATCTGCCTCACCAATAAAACTATTGGGATATTTTTCTTTTAGAAGGCTTAGGTGCCTGCCGCGGGCAAATTTTTTTGCGTCTCTCCCTACAAAACCGATGTCATATCTTTTGGGGATATCCAATTTTTTATGAATCTCAGGGTCACAAGCCACGGGAATCCATTGGATATCTGCCTTAGTTTCCTTACGCAATCTGTATTTACCTTCTCTTTGCGCACAAAAAATGAAATCAAAATGACTTGCTTGTTGTTTAATTTTTTTATAAGGTTTTTTTAAATGAGTATCAATAGCATAAAAAATACTCGGATGCAAATCCTTAGGAATATCATACTTATAATCTCCATGGTCAATTCTAAAATAAAGGTCAAATTCTTTGGGTATAGTATGGGAATCTTTGGTCCAAAAATGTGTACAGGCAATGCCTGCGTTTTTTATAACTTTCTCGATAAAAATACCGATAGTACACTCACATTCTTTATTATAAATTAACGCTACTCTCATCTTTTTTTATAAAAGAAAAATCTTTTAAACCTCCAGCTAAAAACAAAACCTACTTTGCTTAGAACACTGTCAAACCTTTCGATCAAGCCCACATATTTTTATCCTAGTAAAAAAGGGGTCAGAGTGATTTTATAGGTCTCAAAGCAAGCTTTCTTTTTACCCCGTTAGAGAAAGCCACTGATTTCAATCGGTAGTCATTTCCGATTAAAGGCGACGGTGGTTTAAAGCCACCGTCGCCGCAAACCGCTCGCCCCGTTAGAAAAGAATTTTCTAACGGGGTAAAAATAATCTTTTATATTTTAGTTGTCTTTCTTTATTTGTCTTACCTAAGCCAAGATAGCTAAAATCTTCATCAATTAGTTTATTCGAAATTCCTTCCGCTCTATGTCAAGAAAAATGACTCTGACCCCTTTTTTCGCCTAACTTTTGAACTCTTAATAGGTATCCATCCCTGCTTTCTTTAATCTCGAAACTCTTTCCTTTATTATCTCCGACAATCTTATTTTTTCATCAACATTCAACTGAGAATATTCTATAAAATCATTAACGAGGCCTATTTTTCCTAAAATATTTTTATAGCTTACTTTGCTTCGTATTCCAAGAGTTCGGGCAAATTGCTCAAAATCTTCAGTAGTTATCTTATTTCTTTTTCCGTTTATGGTTAAAGCAAAATCTTCTTCGTTAGGCATAACTAATTTAGATGAAACGACATCGTAAGCCGGTGAAAGCCTAATTCGCCCTCGCTTATTATAAATTACTGAAAAGTTTTTTAAATGAGCATCTCCGTTTCCTATTAGGAAAAAAAATAGAACCCTTTCAAAAAAGAGCTGAGTATCAAGGCCGGGAACTTCTGAAAATTCTCTTAATTTATTCCCGATTTCTTCAAAGGAGCCGCTATATTTATCTTTCTTATTTAAAATTTGACAAAAATCCTCCTGGTGCAGCTTTTCTCCGTTAACTCTATCAAATCTTTTTACAATATAAGCCCAGCTATTATCCGCAAGACGGATGAGAGAGTGAGGCGAAACCTCAATCCCCAAATTAAACGCAATATTCATACATAAATTTTCATTCTGAGGAATATTCATAAAAGTATTGATTTGGGGTTTTAAAATATATTCTCCCCCATCAGCCGCAACATCTAATTCCTTCTTTGCCCGGTTTAATCTCAGAGAAAGCTTCGCCTGAACGCCTGATATAGATAGTTTACCTGCCATTTCTTGAGCTTTGATTGAAATTTCATTAAGCGTAAAATCTATTTTCGGCCAGTAACTTACACCGAAAAGACTATTTAAACATCCCCTATGATAACCTGTTCCTTCCTGAACTTTTCTTCCGCAGAGAGTACAATAATTCATTTTAACGCCCTTATGGTAACAGCGCCTATTGTTTCTTCACATGTAGCCAACAAAAAACCAAAAGCATCGTTTTTATCTATTTTTAACTTCTTAGCGGCAATATCCAGATACCATCCTTCAAGGAGAAGTCCGGCGAAAAAAGGAAAAAGATTATCGCTCTCGTAAACCCTTTGCGTCAATGGCAAAGATAAAGAAATGGGCCTATTTTTTTTCATAAATTCATTATCATAGGTAAATCTATATCCGGCTTCCACTTTTTCTATTACCCCTGCTAATTCATCTTTGAACAAAACAACTGCTTTTTTAAATTTGCTGTTTTCCATTTCTAAGAACCTCTATATGATAACCAAAAAATTCAAGAACTTGATTAACCTTATCCATCCTTACTGTGGATTTGCCTCTTTCCAATTCTCTAACGAACCGCAAACCCACTCCAACTCGTTGGGCTAATTCAACCTGAGTTAATTTTGCCATTTTTCTCAACTGTCTAATTTTCTCACCTATCTTCATATCTAAAATGTCCCCTCATTTATTGCTTAAATTATATACCCTTTAGGGTCTATTGTCAAATAATAATAGAAAAATTACCCCTGTATGGCATAACAATAGTGGTAATTACTATTCTTTATACCCTTCAGGGATGATTTTAGCGACGTTATCTATTCCCCATTGATAAACAGAATATTTTAAATTAGGATAAAAAGCGAAATGCCGGAATTCTTTTCTGCAGCTAACTAGCCTCGATGACAAAACCTTCGACTGGACTTAACCGAAGCCCGATTAGAAATCCTTAAATTTCTGCATTTTTTTAATACGCTCCCCTTCCTTTTAAAACCGCGGGGATTGTCCACCATAGGATTTTTAAATCAAGGCCAAATGACCAGTTATTTACAAGTAAAAAAGGGGTCAGAGTGATTTTATAGGTCTTCCTCTGGGCATCACAACAAGCTTTCTTTTTACTGCCTATAAGACCCCTCCTT
>JAHJHM010000168.1 GCA_018823915.1 Candidatus Omnitrophota bacterium | reverse complement strand
TATAATTTCCGGCATCAGCCGCCTGAGCCGGCGCCGTTAGGCGGCGGTGAAGGTCGGCTGGATGAAGTTGTTATGCGGTAATTTTTTGTTTCTCAAATTGTTGGTATGAGATATCAGGGAGGTGCGCCACCTTTTTTGCATGCTCAATAGTCATGTTGACAATATTCCCTTGAGAGTCTAAATCAATGTAGATATTTTCAGAAAGTTCCCGCGTCTCTTTGATTTTATTGCCCGAAAACTCTACCAGAGCAGTGTCCGTATCAGAAAAATACTTTATATTCATGTTGCCTCCTCTCTGAATTTTCTGTCAAAAAATGCGTTATGAACAGTTTCGCCATCTTCAAGCAATATGACACGAAGATATTTGTCTGCAACTTCAATTTTTGCCCATTTTTTGATTCTTCCATCTGATTGGTCTTCGCTACGAATAGGATTGTTTATGACCTCTTCAATCCATTCATCTTTAATATACGCCCGATCCGGCCTTTTTCGAGTATGGATGAAGTATTGTGTATATTTCATTTTTCACGCATAACGCCAGAAATCAGCGGTTTTGCCGCAGGCAAAATCCGCTGGATTGCTTTGTTATGGCTTTTTAATATATTCTTGTATCTCTTCTACAGATTCAATGTAAGGTGGGATGAATTGGCTCCACAATGACCATGTAGTTCTAAGCTTAGCTTTTATTTTAATATTTTTGCTATTATACCTAACTATGTCTATTTTTTCGTTAGATTTAGTCCAGAGGAAACGAACTGTTTCAGAGCCTATCGTTAGTGTCCCTCTATGTTCTTTTTTTAAAACTGCCGATGGCTCTATAATTCTTTTAGAAACTATCGTTGATGTCTTTCTATCTTTAGTAGATATTTTCGGTCCTGTGAAGATGCCAATCAAAACTACTTCGTGTATACCATCTTTCTTTAAAATTTCGCTTAATTCTTCTTCGGTATCAATAATATTATCTTGTGCGAATAAACAAGGAACAAATAATAATATCAATGCCGTTAGGAAAATTAAGTATCTTTTAATCATTATTTTCTCCTATTTTTGCCATAACAGTTAATATGTGACTATTCCTTTTATCTTGAATTTCTACCTTAGAATAGCACTACTTAGATAAAAAGTCAAAATAAAATCTTTGACCTGTATTCCGGTTTGGTTTATAATAACAGGAAAAATGTATAGTTCTATTTGGGGGCAATGTAGGCACATTTCGAAGTCTGTGACCCCTTCTTTTTTACCCAACAGGCCAAGGGCCTGCTGGACTACCAAACTCCGGTCTTTAAATATTCATCGATTGCCCGGGCAGCTTTTTTCCCTGCGCCCATGGCAGAGATTACCGTAGCAGCGCCTGTAGCGATATCTCCGCCGGCAAACACTCCTTTTTTGTTGGTTTTACCTGTCTCCTCATCAACTATTATATTTCCTTTCTTCCCTAATTTGAGCCCATCTGTAGTAGAAGGAACCAAAGGATTAGGGCTATTACCTATGGCGACAACGGCTGCGTCTATGGCAATCTTAAAATTAGACCATTCTATGGGAATCGGCCTCCTTCTTCCTGAGGAATCCGGCTCACCTAACTCCATTCTTATACATTCCATTTCTTTTACCCATCCTTCTTCGTCACAATGATAAGCAATTGGCAGCGTTAAGAACTCAAAGATAATGCCTTCTTCCTCGGCATGATGAATCTCTTCAAGCCTGGCCGGCATTTCTGTCCGTGAACGCCTATATATAATCATTGCTTTCCCGGCACCAAGCCTAAGCGCGCTTCTTACCGAATCCATAGCTACATTACCACCGCCAACTACAGCCACATTTCTCCTCTTTATAATGGGGGTATCATATTCAGGAAATTTATAAGCCTTCATTAAATTTATTCTGGTAAGATACTCATTCGCGGAATATATACCATTATAACTTTCACCGGGAATACCCATAAACCAAGGGAGCCCCGCGCCGGTTCCAACGAATAAAGCATCGAATTCACTCAGTAATTCATCTACTGTCTTTAGTTTACCTACAACAAAAGAAGGGACAATTTCCACTCCTTGAGAGTGTATATATTCTACTTCTCTTTCTACAACAGCCTTTGGCAATCGAAATTCCGGGATGCCATACATAAGCACACCGCCCATCTTATGCAGTGCTTCAAATAAAATTACCTTGTGCCCAAGTTTTGCTAATTCTCCGGCAACAGTAAGCCCTGCCGGACCGCCGCCTACTATGGCGGCTGCTTTACCGGTAGAGATTTTTTTAGGGGGGGTTTCTAATTTACCTTGACTGGCTTCCCAGTCGGCGATAAATCGTTCTAATCTGCCGATAGCTATTGGCTCTGCCGTCTTTAATAGCACGCACACCTTCTGACATTGCTCCTCCTGCGGGCACACCCTGCCGCATATAGCAGGAAGAGCGTTTTTTTCTTTCATTTTTCTTATAGCTTGGCGAAAATCTCTCTCGGCAATTAATTTGATAAATCCGGGGATATCTATTTCTACCGGACACCCGGCTACGCAAAAAGGCTTCTTACACTGTAAGCATCTTTCGGCTTCAAGGATTGCTTCTTCGGCAGAATAACCATAAGGAACCTCTTCAAAATTCTTAATTCGCTCGCCAGGAGCTTGTTCACGCATTGGTACTTGTTTAGAATTCGGTTTCTGTATTTTAGCCATGCTATTTTTAATCTATCTCCTTTATCCAGATAAGTAGTTTATGTTTTAATTCTTCTTTTGAAGGTAAATATAGACGGTATTCTTTGGCATGGATGTTGGCATCTTTGGGGAGTGTAATTTTAACTAAAGCTTCGCGATTTTTTTGACAAAGGATAATACCGATAGTTGAATTTTCTTTTTCTGTCTTCACATACCTGTCAAAATAATTTACATACATTTGTATCTGGCCTAAATCTTGGTGCGTTAGTTTGCCGATTTTAAGGTCTATTAAAACATAACATCTGAGCAGGCGATTATAAAAAACTAAATCCACGAAAAAGTGATTTGGCTGATTTTCCAGGCTG
This sequence comes from Candidatus Omnitrophota bacterium, assembly GCA_018823915.1. GTDB lineage: Bacteria > Omnitrophota > Gorgyraeia > Duberdicusellales > 4484-171 > JAHJHM01. The sequence continues at coordinate 531 of JAHJHM010000168.1, read as the reverse complement.
ATTTTGGGATTTTGATAATACTTCAGATTTCGCAGATGCCATCTGCGAAATCTTGACTGAGCGGCTTGCGTATAACAAATAGAGTTTACGCATGTAGTCAAGATTTCTTTCGGAAAATCCCCGGCCAAATTCTTCTGTAAGACGGCTTGATAAGCCTTTCAAGAGCGCTTTTCCATATTCCGCCCTATTCTTTTCAGTAAGTTTTTCGGGGAATAAAATTCTATTGTGGTTTTTTGAACAACTCAACTAAACCACTCCAACTCTTCGGTTTATATTTATCCCATTCTTCCTGCTTCACATAGAGCATTTTATATGTAATTTTTTGCTGGCGGGCGCTTGCGTCTTCGCACCACTGAGCAAGCCTTTTGATTTTCAACGGATCATCTAAATCCTCACGCCCTTTGGTTTCAATAATATATACGGTCTTTGCGTCCGTTTTTACAAAAAAATCCGGGTAATAATTAGCAATCGTTCCATCAGCATTTTTATAATCTATTTTAAAATGCACTTCATAATAATTCTTCGCGAATG
>JAHJHM010000167.1 GCA_018823915.1 Candidatus Omnitrophota bacterium | reverse complement strand
TGCTGTTCAGCTTATCAAAAAAGAAGGCGTCAAAAAAGTTTATAGGAATGGGAAAAACAATGTTTTAGCTGTTACCGCTCACCGTTGGCTTTCGACGTTGCCTTAAGATAATCAGCGTTATTTTCTATTCAAAATAATTCATGCATACACACTCCGCAAGATGAAAAGTAATTAAGTGACGTGCCTCCGGAATTTCCAAATACTTTCAGCTTTCAGGGTCTGACCCTATCATTTTTCTTCTAGTTTTAAATAACTCACCTCCTACACCAACAATATCCCCGATATCTAACTCTTTAAACAACTGGTAGCCAGTGTCTAATTTATTCAATTGAGCATACACCTGTAGTTTCCCGCTACAATCGCTTATATGAGCAAACCCTGATTTTCCGTGTTCTCGCTTAGAAATTAATCTTCCCGCGAGCTTTACCTCTTTAGCCTCCTTGAATTCTTGCAAAATTTCCTTTATGGATAGAGGCTTAGGATATTTCCTTTCTAAAAAAGGGTCGCCAAATTCAGTTTTAATTTTCTTTAATTTTTCTAAATATTCCATGTATGAAGTTTATCACGAAAAAAGGGGGAAGGGAAGGGAAAAAATAGAATGAGTCGGGAATGGGAAGAGACATCGTACTCCTAAGAAAAAAAATGGTTAAGGAAGTTGGAAAGGGATAAAATGGTTGAGAGGGAAAAGTAAGTATGATCTTTTTTTTAAACGCGAATTAAGTGCGTGTCCCCGAAACTATCCATATACACCCATCGTTTAACGATGATCTGTTGTGGATAAATCATCAAACCTCCTTTGGTTATGTCTTATTATACCAAAAGAGTTACCTAATTAGTAAGCATTAACAACAGTTTCCCTTTTTTCTTCCCCTTTTTTTCTTCTAACTTTGCGTACCAGAGCCAACCCACACCGCCTCACTCCATACACTATCGGGCTCATCCGCCACCCACAAATTCTGGGCCCACCTATGGGTAATTGCACGATTGTTACACAAAGTTCCATACTGAACAGCAGCTCCACTGAAAGTAAACCCGCTTGAAACCCCCCTCATCCCTGTTTGACTGCATACACACGAAAGCACCGCCTGCTCAGGGTTAAGTTTAACCCGGGTGATTTCTGGGCGGAATTTCATCTTTCTTCCTTTTCGGCTTACAGCTTTCTGCTGTCGGCTCTCAGCTCTTTTCTCTTCTTTCCTGCTGATTGCTGAAGGCTGAGGGCTGAGGGCTATAACTGCCTTAATCTCCTTCAACTCACCAAAAAACACCTTTAATTGACTATCTACCTCTTCTTTTTCAGCTTTCAGCCTCTTCTTTTCATCTCTCTCTCTCTCTCTCTCTCTGCTTTCCCCTCTCTCCACTTTATCCTTAATCCTTAAACCTTTATCCTTAATTAAATCAAACCCATTATTTAATACTTTATCCTTTATTTCTCCTACTGTAGTTTTACCATCAATCATATCCCAGACTATTGAGGCCGGTTTATTCAAGGTGTAGATACAGTTTATCTCTTTAGAGGTACGGTATATGGGCAGGAGGATAGTTTCATCGGCTATTTTCCTTGTTACCATGTTTTTGTTCTTTTTTAGGATGGTTGTGTTCTGCATTTTGGCCCCCCTTAGTTTTAAGTTTTTCTAACTTACCACTTATAACTATACTACTCCCTGTGGACTGTGGACTGTGGACTGTGGACTGTGGACTGTGGACTGTGGACTGTGGACTGTTTTTAGTATAGTCTTCCCGGATGGCGCTGTCAAGCTTTTTCCTCAGGCGAATTGACTCCGAATTGATCAGTAAATAATGTTACCTTCTGATTAGGAGGTATAATAATCTTAAGAAAATATGTATTTCCGATTCAAAGAAAAGCGGCGGAGGCGGTATCACAGAATAAAAAGCCTTTTTTTGTCAAATAAACCCCAACTGGCTCTCCTTTGTTCTGATTCTGACGCGCCTTGCCACTCTTAATGAGCTCTCCTATGGCATCCTTCTTAAGCTCTAGGAAATCGAACCCGTACTTTTCCTTAAACTTTCTAAAATCTATACCGCCTTTGGTGCGTATCAGGAGGGCAGCGGTTTCTTTGGCTCTCTCCAAAGCCGTCAATTTCTCTCTAAAAACAACTGGGGTCTTTCCTTTCTTTAACCTCTCTATATAATCTTTAACATTAGAAGTGCTTTTCTCTCTTACCCCTCCCACATAAGAAACTGCCGAAGCTCCTAACCCCAGATAAGAATTATTCTCCCAGTAATTAAGGTTATGCCTGCAAACATAGCCCTTCTTAGAAAAATTTGATACCTCGTATTGAAAAAATCCCTGCTTCGGTAAGTAATCCATAGCAAACTCATACATTTGGGCGACAATATCATCCTCTAAGGGGCTTATCCTACCTGTTTTAACCTTCTTAAAAAGAAAGGTATTCTTCTCATAAGTTAACATATAAGCAGAAATATGAGTAACTGGTAATTTTACCGCCCAAGACAACTCTTCCTGCCAACCAGCTAAGTCCTCATTCCATAAACCAAAAATTAAATCAATACTTATATTTTTAAATCCTTTTTTCTTCGCTAAAAATACTGCCTCTTGCGCCTGTTTAACCGAATGAATCCTCCCCAATTTTTTTAGTTTACCTTCGTTAACTGATTGCGCCCCAATACTTAAGCGGTTAACTCCTTCGGCAAGAAATAGTTCAATATTCGCTTCATCTAAACTTTCCGGATTTGCCTCTACAGTAAATTCAATTACCTTTTTAGATACTCTTTTTAAACTCTTTAATAATTTCCCCAAATGAGGCGCCCCTAAAACCGTTGGAGTCCCTCCTCCGATATAAATAGTGGAAAAATCATCTTCCAATTTATCTATCTGTTTACACAAAGTTTCTATGTAAACGGAGGCTAAATTTTCCTTGTAATTAACACTGTAAAAATCACAATAAAAGCATTTTTTACGGCAGAAGGGAATGTGAATGTATAAAGATTCAACCATAGTTTGGCCAAATTAGGCGGGTATTACCTTACGAAGCAAGTTTTACCGATACCAGTTTAGACACCCCTTTCTCCTGCATAGTAACACCATATAAAACATCGGCATTACTCATTGTTTTCTTACTGTGGGTGATTAAAACAAATTGGGAAAAAGAGGAAAACTTCTTTAAAAGGTGGTTAAATCTGTCTACATTCGCTTCATCCAGGGGAGCATCTATCTCATCAAGGACACAAAGAGGGGAAGGCTTTACCTTAAAAATAGCAAAAATTAAAGCAATTGCGGTGAGGGCTTTTTCTCCTCCGGAAAGCAAAGATACATTTTGCAATTTTTTCCCCGGCGGTTGAACCTCGATTTCTACTCCCGACTCTAAAACATCTTCTTTATCTAGAAGAACTAGCCGCGCTCTACCGCCGGCAAAAAGAAATTTAAAGTTACTTTCAAACTCCTCGGTAATTTGTGTAAAGGTATTTAAAAAAAGTTCCCGGCAGGTACGGTTAATCTTATAAATTGCCTTTTTTAAATTTTCCTTGGAAGTAACTAAATCGTTTTTTTGCTTTTCTAAAAAATCTCTTCTTTTTTTAAGTTCTTCGTATTCCTCAATAGCAATAAGATTAACTTCCCCCAAAGACTCTTTTTTCTTTTTTAGTGTTTCTTTTTCCTGATAAAAATACCCTAAATCCTGGGCAATACCCTCTTTAAGCTGTGGGGCAAATTCAACATTATAAACCTGACGCAGGTAATCTTTAATCTTTTCTTTTTCATTTTCCAGCTCTTGCGCTTTTAGTTTTTTATTATACACCGAAGTCCTTAGCTGCTCATATTCCTTTTCTAATATTTCGATATCCCTTTTATTCTTCCCTATATCTTCTGCTAAAGAAAACTCTTCTATATCTTTAACTTTTTTCTTCCCGATATATTCCTGAATCATCCTCTTGTCATCTTCAATCTTCAAGGCGAATCTCTGGATTTCCTCCTCGTAAGAAGAGTAACGGGTTTCGTTCTCGCTTAATTCCTGCTCTATCGTTTCTAGATTTTTTAACAAATTCACCTTTTCTTCTTCCAGAAGAACAACCTTCGAATTTAAAACATCTTTTTCTTTATGCAGAGACTCGCCCTGTTCCTCTTTTTTTGCTATCTCAATGTCTAAGTCCTGTATCTGTTTGGAGGAGCTTGAAATTAACTCCTGATGATTCTTCAAGTCCTCTTCTGACTGCAGGCTGAGCTCCTCACAAGCATTCAGCTTGTTTTGGGCGTCTTTCTTTTTTACTTCCAAATCAGCCAGCTCCTTACGAACTAATTCTATATCTTTATCCAAAAGCTCAAACTCTTCACTTAATCTGGCCCGTTCCTTATTTAAACTTTCCACGACTTGTTCTTTTTGTTGATATTTTTTCTCTAAACTCTCTATCCGGCTGTTTCCGCAAGTCACCTCCTCTCTAATCTCTTTTTCTTTAATCTGCCAGTTGGCGATAGTTTCTTTTATTTCCTGAATCTCATTGCGGGTAAAATTTATCTTTTCTTCCAACTCCGCTTCTCCAAGAGAAACGACTCTTGCCTGAAGCACCGCCTCATAGGAACTCCCCCGTTTACTAAACTCTACACCCTTTAAAGAAACAATGAGCTTATTAATATCTTTTGGCTCCTCATCAAAAATTACGGTAACCTTCTTTTTTAAAGAAACGGTCTCATACTTAATGCGTAAATCTTTTAGAAGCTCATAGCAAGAGTTTAATTCCACTAGTTCCATTTCTTGTTTAACTAACTTTTCCTTTAACTCCTCCTTGCCGGCAGTTAACTCTTTCTCCTTAAAGAACAAATTATTTTTTTCTTCTTTTAGCCGGCTCAAATCGTTCTCTAAGCTTTGGGAATCTACTTTTGCCTCTTTTAAGGTTTGCTCTCCTTCTTTTAAAAATCTTTCCAGCTTCTCTTTATCTAATAAAAGCCGTTGTTTTCTTCGAAGATACGAGGAAAAATTTGCTTGAATTTCAATAAGGAAATTATGAGCGGTTGTTCTCTGACTTTCTATCTCTAATATTTTTACCTTTTCCCCGTTAACTTTCTTTCTCGCGGCTTGGATTTGGCTTTCTAAAATATCTTTTTTCTCTCTTAAGCTAACTCCCTCTTGTCTTATATTTTCAACACGTCCCTTAAAAGAACTCACCTCTTCGGCCTCTTTGCTGATCCTTTCCTCTTGGAGCTGCAATCTTCTCTTTATTTCTTCTTTTGTCTCCTTGATGTTTTGATTTCTCTGTCCTAAATCCTCTCTATTCTGGGTAAAAAGATTCACTGAATTGGCAGAATTCTCTACTTGCGCGTTAAGAGAAATAATTGTTGTATTTGCCTCTTCTAATAGTTTCCTTAAATCGTCCAGCTTAACGGCCAATTCGTTCTCTCTAATTTTGGCGGCTTTGGAGTGATTCTCTTTACTTTGTCTTTCTTCCTCAAGGATATTTAATTCTCCAAAAAGCTCATTACTCCTTTCTTCTAAATCGGCAAATTGCAAACTGGCAATTTTCTCTTCCACACTTAGGAGTTTAACTTCAACATCTTTATACTTTTTTGCTTTTTCCACCTGCCGCTCTAAATATCTTGTTTGTCTTTTTACCTCCAAGATTATATCTTCCAAGCGTAGTAAATTCTCCTCGGTCTCCCCAAGCCTCTTTAAAGTTTCTTTCTTTCTATCTTTAAACTTACTGATTCCGCTTGCCTCATCAAAAATAAGGCGTTTATCCTCAGGCTTATAACTTAGGAATATCTCGATTTTCCCCTGTTCCACAAAAGAATACGTAGATTCTCCGATTCCTGTGCCCATGAATAAATCCTGAATATCCTTTAACCTCACCACATTCTTATTGATAAAATATTGGCTCTCTCCTGAACGATAAAGGCGCCTGGTCACGGAAATTTCATGATAATCCAGGGGAAGATAATTGTCTTCGTTAGAAAAAGTTAACACTACTTCGGCGTAATTTAAGGGAGTGTAATTTTCTGTGCCGTTAAAAATAATATCTTCCATCTTAGAGCCGCGTAAAGATTTTGGGCTCTGCTCCCCCAAGGCCCATTTTATAGAATCTAAAATATTACTTTTCCCGCAGCCATTAGGACCCACCACCACAGTCACCCCGGGTTCAAATTTAAGGGCGGCTTTTTCGGGAAAAGATTTAAAACCAAAAATTTCTAATTCCTTTAAATACATGTTAAAAAATGCAAAAAAGTTTATAGTTTATGGTGTATAAAAGTTTATAGTTTATGGTGTATAGTTTACGGCTAAAAATCAGTTTATAGATGAGAGTTGGCTATAAACTATCATCTAATTTTATTTTTGAATCGCAATTTTGAGTTTTGACTTTTGATGTTTGTATTTATCCACAGGGATAGACCCTCCTGATACCTTTAAAGGAGGGGTCTTATCGTCTGAGAGTTTCTTTCAATTTCTTAGTTAAAAGAGGGACGATTTTAAACAAATCTCCAACAATGCCATAGTCGGCGACTTTGAATATCGGAGCGTCAGGGTCTTTGTTTATGGCAATAATGGTTTTTGATGACTGCATACCTACTAAGTGTTGGATTTGCCCGGATATACCGCAAGCAACATACATCTTAGGGCAAACAGTCCTTCCTGTTTGGCCTACCTGATGAGAATAAGGTATCCATCCACTATCTACAGCGGCTCGCGATGACCCAACTGCCGCTCCTAAACTAGAGGCTAATTCTTCAATTATCTTAAAATTACTACCCTCCCCTAATCCTCTGCCTCCTGAAACAATAATATCGGCTTCGGCTAAATTTACCGTAGAAATAGTTTCTTTTATAAAATCTAAAAATTTTATTCTTTTATCTTCCTCATCCTCGTCAAAAGTTTCCTTAATAATTTCTCCTTTCCTCGAAAGTTCAGCTTCTGCCTCAGGCATCACTTTATGTCTTACTGTTGCCATTTGAGGCCTAAAATTGGGGCTAATGATCTGAGCCATAATGTTACCGCCAAAAGCGGGACGGGTTTGAATCAAAATCTTTTTTTCTTTGTCTATATCTAAACCCGTACAATCGGCGGTTAGGCCGGTATGAAGATTTACGGCTATCCGGGAAACTAAACTTCTTCCTGTGGTAGTTGCTCCGGCTAAAATAATTTCCGGCTTGTATTTATTTACCAGTTTTACTATGCTCTTCGTGTAATTTTCAGCGATATAATGCTTAAGCGCCGGAGAATCTATAAAAAAAACCTTATCTGCCCCGCGGTGTATTAACTCCTGAAGGCTGCCGCTTACACCACAACCTAAGAGAACCGCTCCTACATAAGTATCAAGCTCCGCGGCTAGTTTCCTTGCTTTTCCAAGAAGCTCAAAGACAACCGAAGAAATCACCTCATCTCTGGCCTCAGCAAATACCCATATACCTTTATAATTTGAAATATCATCTCTGGGCTTGCTCTGGCGGAAAATGTGAATTGCATTAAATTTACAGCTGCCTACACACCCGGAGCAAAGATTACATTTATCTAAATCAATAACCGCTACTTTATCAACTAAAACAATAGCTTCTAGAGGGCAGGCTTTAATACACAACCCGCAGCCAACACATTTATCTTTTATTATTTTTATGCCGCTCATAATATAGTCGTTAGTATTTAGTGAATTAAATCTTTTATTTCTTCCATTAGCTTATCTACTGTATCAACAGGGTCTCCCTGAAAAACTTTACCACCCTCTTTATGGGGAGGAGTAAAAATTTTTATTACCTGGGTTGGAGAACCGCTAAGCCCAATCTTTTCTTCTTCCATATCCAAATCTCTATTTGTCCAAAGAGGAATATCTGCCCCCCTAGCTTTCATTTTTCCTCGTAATGAAGGGAGCCTCGGTTCATTTATTTCTTTTACCACAGTGATAACTGCCGGCAGGCTCAACTCCAACAACTCATATCCTTCCTCCAACAACCTTTCCACTACCATTACTTTTGGTGTAGTATCGAAATGCACAGTATCTATCCTTCTTACGTAGGTAGCTTGAGGTAGGTTAAGATGAGCGGCTATCCCCGGGCCGACTTGAGCAGTATCACCGTCAGAAGCCTGTTTGCCGCAAATTACTAAATCAAAATTATTAATTTTCTCTATAGCTTTAGCTAAGATAAAGCTGGTTACCCAGGTGTCTGAGCCGGCAAAGGCACGGTCGCAGAGATGAATCGCCTTATCTATGCCCAAAGAAAGTGCTTCCCGCAAAGCGCTCCCTGCCTGAGGCGGCCCCATAGTTAAAACAATGGTTTCTAATCCAAACTTCTCCTTTAATTTCACTGCCTCCTCAATAGCATACATATCAAAAGGGTTAATAATAGAAGAAACCCCTTCTCTTATAAGAGTATTTGTCTCCGGATCAATCTTCACCTCGACAGTATCAGGAACTTGTTTTATACATACAATTACTTTCATCGCCTTGTTAAGATACTATAAATCTACTGATTGTCAATACCCTTTGACTCTCTTAACTCCCCTTTCTTCCTTTACGCTTTATTTATGATGAATAATATCGGTAGGAATTTACGCCTCACTTGCGATCTCGGGACGCAAGTAATTTTTTTAAGGCTTAACTTAATTCACATTGAGCGCCGCTTGAAGTGTAAAGTTAAGCGTAAAAAGAGAAGAAATTAAGTAAACCGTCCCCGGAACTTCCTCCACTAGCCCTACGATGAGGCGCTTGCACCAAACCTGTTAAAACGGTACACTTTTGTACGCGAAGATTTATAAGGTTCATAACCTGCGCACTGAGGATTTGGACAAAAACCTGAGCTTCTCGTCGCGTGCATTCCAGTATCATAACGACTACACGTCAACACCGCTTGTTCAGGGTTGAGTTTGACGCGGGTGATTTCTGGGCGGAATTTCATCTTTCGGCCTCTTTTCGTTATTCGTGAAGCGTGAAGCGTATCTCGTTGAACTTCATTCTTTCTCTGCTCTCTGCCCTTCCCCTCTTTATCCTTAATCCTTTATCCTTAATTAAATCAAACCCATTATTTAATACGTTATCCTTTATTTCGTATATCATTAGTTTTTAATAGACTATCTTCCCTTTATTTTTTATCATTGCCAAAAATGAAGATTCTTGTGGTTTTAAAAACTCTTTTTTAGAAAAACCCTTCGCCTCTATTCTAGAATCAATGCCAATAATCGCCTTAGAAAACAGCTCTATTCTTTCTAATATGCTCATTCTTTCAAAATCCTCAGAGATAACCGCTATATCAAAATCACTATCTCCTCTAGCAATGCCATAAGCATAAGAACCATACAGAATAATTCTCTCAATCTTAATATATCGAGAGAGGAAATTAACTAATTCTTTAACGATTTGTTCTATAGAAATATCTGTTTTAAGCATTTCCACGCCTGTTTTGTTTTATTTAAATAATTAAGTGATTTATTTTTATCCATCTCCTTTGCTAGCCGATTTCTTTCTCCGGGATAGCGGCTTTCAAGATAAAATTGATTAAGCTGGGCGAACAGAATCCTCTTTGATTCATCTATATCTAATTTCAAAATGTCGACTAAATAAAGCAGATTATGTGTCCTTGGAGGCAACTCATTCTTTTTTTGCACGTAAATTGCCTTCAATATTTTCTCAACTGCCTGCTGACACATAAAAACCACGTAGAGATAGCGGCCGCTATCAAACATAGCCTCCGCTGTTTGCAAATCATATTGAGATATCTCTATCCATTCTTGTATTGCTTTATGCGCCATTGTTTCCGCTCCTCAATCAACGGTTTTTTGATTTTCTTCAGAATCTATGACTAAAACGGTATGTACAATCATACCCTCATCGTATAAAGTTTATCACGGAAAAAGAGAAAAGGGAAGGGAAAGTTTAGGTCAACTGGCCTTTTTTCGTTGACTTCTATGAAAAAAGTAATATGATTTTAAAAATGAGAGTATTTATTGCCATAAAACTACCGGCGAATATAAAAGATGAGCTTCGACAGATAGAAGCTGCTTTAAAAAAATGTGGTTTGGCAGTTAAATGGGTTGACCCTCAAAACATGCACCTTACTCTTAAATTTTTAGGAAAAGTGGCAGAGGAAAAAATAGAAGAAATTAAAAAAATTATTGAAGACGTAGCAGCTCAATTTAACCCTTTTGTGGTAAATTTTAAGGAATTTGGATTTTTCCCTAATGAAAGAAGGCCAAGAATATTTTTTATAAGTACAGACAAAGAAGATAAACTAAAAAATATATCGGTAGTGTTGGAAAAAAGGTTAGAAAAAATTGGTTTTAAGCCGGAATTTAGATTTAAATCTCATATTACCTTAGCTCGATTTAAAGAAACAAAAAACATTGATTGCCTCAAGAGAGAAGTTGAGAATATTACTATAGAAGAAACTTTTCCTGTAAAAGAAATAACTCTAGTTAAAAGTACTCTCACCAAATCCGGCCCAATTTATGAAGAAATTTTCAATGCCCAAATGAGACAAAACAAGTCAGACCTAAAACGTCTCATATGACTTCAATTTTATTTCTTCTGCTGCCAAAACAAACTCTTTAAGCAAACCGCCCTCCTGGGCCATCCTCCATTAATCTTCAATGCTTAGCTTGATCTCATCAGAATTTCCTTTTAGTTCCGGCGCATACATTGCCGAGGCGCGGGTTGGCAGAGCGCTGAACTTCCCCGGTATCTCGGCACGCATACGGTAAGAGACACTGTGTTTACCACGGGCCAAAGCGCGGATAAAAAAACAAACCCGTTCGTCCCGTAGCTCCATATAAGCGCCCAGTCCATTAGAGGTGTATCCGCTGCGGATATCTACCGGCTCAAACCCGGCGGCTTTCATATCTTCAAAAACCATGTATTCATAATCATTTTTGCTGTCAATCTCAAGCTCAATCTCAATAAGGTCTCCGCTTTTAAGGGTATCGAAATTAGCCAGTTCCTTGCGTTCATACTTCTCGACTTTCTGATTCAACGCCTGGCCGTAAGAACCGGCTGCTTTAATCATCTTATCTACTTTAATCAATTTATAGTATTTACGATTCACCTTAACTTCAAGCCCTGCTCGGGTAATAAAATCTTCGAGAGTGAAATAATTTAGATATGCGTTGAAGTACACTGGCCCAATACCTGTCTTTTTTATCTCAACCTTGTGCCTGCCAGTCTCAACCGCATCACCAAAAATAACTAACTTATTATCAAAAGTAAACAGGTTTTCTGCATTGATTTTAACCTGTTTATATTTCTTGCCATCTAAATAAATCTCAATTGTCATATCCGGTTTATCCTCACCGCTGGCTCGGAAATAATCGGCTAAGGCTTCAATACAAAGAGCAGTGTCGCGGGTGGAATTCCAGTAAGTTGCGTGCTTACGGTTATTAAGCAAGTACTTAACCAGGCGGGACGTCTTCTCATCTTTAGGATTGGTGCGTGATAAAAGTTTAAGGTAATAAGCGTGAGCCTCATATTCACTGCCATACCAGTACCACCAATATCCGCCATTAGGAAGATTAAGGTAAGCAGTCTGGTTTTCCTCATCCTGCACCAGATATTGCTCAATATTACGCAGAATCATAGATACCCTCTCTGTCTGTTTCTGCTTATAGAGAGCTAACCCATACATTGCCTGGCCATAGACAGAAAGATGCAGCCGATCGCGATACAGGAATTCACGCATATCCGTACTCTGGACGTCAGCATCACTTAACACCATATAAATAAACGCATCAATATTATCCGCTCTTTGTTTCCATGGTTCTGTTTTTGTGGCTGCGTTTTTGAGCTTACGAACCTGCTCTGTTTGATAATTTTTAAGCCACTTAACGCCTCTCTGGAGCACACCGGGAACTATCGCAACATCATTCTTCAGGGCAATTTGTAATCCGTGAACAACAACCGCTGTAGTATGAGGGTAGGAGTATTCACCCCAACCGGAAAACCACCCCCAACCTCCGTCAGATAGCTGCATCGCAGTCAAACGCTTCAATCCCTGTTTAACCATATCCCCGACAATTTCCTCATCAAACACAGGATTACGGTTTACCCACTTTTCTCCATCCCAACGTTTATTATTAGTGAGGCGTTTCCAATCCTCATGCATTCGTTTAACATCATCGCCGATCTCCTGGGCATTGAGATTAGTGCGTTTGGCCTGAATGTCCTTTAAGTTTAACCCCATATCTTTCAAAATCTTCTGAGTAATAACCGTAGGCAAGAACCGGTTTAACACCTGCTCGGTGCAGCCATAGGGATACTCAACCAGATAAGGCAAGGCATCAACCATTGCCCCGGCAAGGCTGGGCGAATAGCGAATTTCTAACCGCGATTCATTTACCCGACGCTCTTTGGGAACATCGATAACAATCGAAGCATTTCTCTCTTTGGGACGAATAGCCCCGCTGTAAGAGACTGTCTTGCTCATCCCGTGGACATATACGGGAAAACGCATCTCCATGGCATCTGACTCTTCATCAGTCAAGGCAAGCATGCGGATAATTGCTTCGCCTTCCTCAACAACTTTCACCCGCCAATCTACACGTTGCTCTCCACCGGCCTCAATAGTAACTGTCTGGGTAAGATTACCCATAGGTTTAAGGCAATTTCCTTGGAACTCCAACACAGCCTTAATCGATTTTTTTGTCTTTAAATAGTTATGCACATTCGCCGAAAGGACAACCTCGTCTTTCTGAATAAAGAACCGCGGCGCCTGCATGCGCAATAAAAGGTTTTTAGCGGTAACTACTTCTGCTTCTGCTTGGCCAACCTTGGTCCCATGCCCCATAGCCCAGGCTTTTACTTTCCAACCGGTGAGGTTTTCCGGCATGGTGAGGTTAATTTTAGCATATCCATCCTCATCGGTGGTAAGCGATGCCGCCCAAAACGCGGTATCAGCAAACTTTTTCCGGATAACCGGCTGTACTACTTCCGAGGCGGCTTCACTACCGAAAGATGCCTCACCCTTACCTAAAGACTCTCCCTCACACTGTTCTGACATTACTATTCCGCTTCTCGGTTCGGATAATGTTTTACCAATACGACCTTTACTTTTTTCACCAGAACTAAAGGCAAAATCATCAATATAATGCTTATCCCCAATTTCCTCAGGAACAAGATGACCAAACACGCCCAGGCTCTGCATGGGAATATCTCCTGACGCTATGAGATTACCAAAATG
>JAHJHM010000017.1 GCA_018823915.1 Candidatus Omnitrophota bacterium | reverse complement strand
GAGTTTTGTGTGCAAGTGTTTAATTCTAACTTTTACAATTTACAATTTGCAATTTGCATTTTGCACTGAATATTCACTGGATATTCAAAAGAATTTGGACGGTGTTCAGTGAATATTTACCAGCGGAGCTGATATGGCGAAGAAAAAGAAGAAAATTCCTAAAGTTCAAATAAAATTACAGATTCCCGCGGGCGCGGCTAATCCTGCTCCCCCTGTAGGTCCGGCTTTGGGTCAGCATGGAGTAAACATTATGCAATTCTGTAAAGCATTTAATGACGCTACTAAGGCAAAAGATGGGATTATTCTCCCTGTAATTATTAGTGTTTATAACGATAGATCTTTCGACTTTATTATTAAAAGTCCGCCGGCTTCTGTCCTTTTAAAAAGAGCGGCAAATTTAGCTAAAGCTTCTGGATTGCCGGGAAAAGAGCTTATTGGTGAGGTAACTAAAGAAGATGTTTACCAGATAGCCAAGAGTAAGCTACCTGATTTGAATACTTTGAATTTAGAGCAAGCAGTAAAGATAATTGAAGGTACGGCAAGAAGCTGTGGGATAAAGGTAAAATGAGACAAAGTAGGAGATATTTAGAAACAAAGAAGTTGATAGATAAAGATAAATTGTATTCCATGAAGGAGGCAATAGAAATTTTAAAAAGCGCACCTCCTGTTAAATTTGACCAAACCTTAGAATTAAGTTGCAAGCTAAGTGTTGACCCTAAACAGTCTGAGCAAATGGTGAGGGGTTCGGTAGTTCTCTCTCATGGTACAGGTAAAAAGATTAAAATTTTAGTTTTCTGTGAACCGGAAAAAGAACAAGAGGCTGTTAATTCCGGCGCTGATTATGCGGGTTCGCAAGAGTTGATAGATAAAATTTCTAAAGAAAATTGGCTTGATTTTGATTGTTGTATAGCCACTCCTTCCATGATGAAGTTTGTAAGCAAACTGGGTAAAATTTTAGGCCCGCGCGGCCTCATGCCCTCTCCAAAAACCCAGACAGTAACAGAAAATATTTCTTACGCGATAAAAGAAGTTAAGCAGGGAAAGATTGATTTTCGTATGGATAAATTAGGTTGTATTCATATTGGCTTAGGAAAAATTTCTATGTCTTCCCAGGCGCTTAGTGAAAACGTTCGTGTCTTTTTGGATGCTCTCATTAATTCTAAGCCCGCGGCGGTAAAAGGCGATTTTATTAAATCAGTTTGTTTGTCCGCTACGATGAGTCCTTCGTTAAGAGTGCAGCTATGAAAGTAGGTTTATTAATACGAGAGAAAATAATCGAGGAGATAAAAGAAAAAACTAAACAGGCTCAAGGTTGCCTTTTTATCGGCTTTAATAAGGTAGGAGCTTTTTCTTTTAATCGTATACGAAACCGCCTTAAAGAAGTAGGATCTTCTGTGTCTGTAACTAAGAACTCTTTATTTAAAAGAGCTTTTCATGATTTGGGGTGGGAGAATTTAGAAGGTTTTATAGATCAAGAAAGCGGTATTGTCCTTATTCATGATGAAGATGCGATAAAGATTTGCAAGGTTCTTGTTGATTGTCTCAAGGAAGATGAAACCTTACAGCTAAGGGGAGGATTTCTAAAAGATAAAAGGATAACCCATCAGGAAGTAAATACTTTGGCTAAACTTCCTTCCCGGGAGTATCTTTACAGTATGGTAGTGTCAAGCATTGCCTCTCCCTTAACTGGATTTATTTCCACATTAAATCAGATAATTGTAAAATTTTTGCAGGTTGTGAAAGAAATAGAAAAAAAACAGACTAAAGACAACGAATAGGAGGTAGTTATGTCGAAGGTAGAAGATACTTTAAAGATAGTGGAGGAAATGACTGTTTTAGAGCTTTCCGAGTTAGTAAAGGCTTGTGAGGAAAAATTTGGCGTAAAGGCAGGTGCCGCTATGGTCGCGGCAGGCCCTTCTGGCGCGGCAGCTCCTGTTGATGAGGAAGAGGAAAAGACTTCTTTTACAGTAGTATTAACCGGGTTTGGAGCAAATAAAATTGCCGTAATTAAAGAGGTAAGGGCAATTACTGAACTTGGCTTAAGAGAAGCAAAAGAACTTGTAGATTCTGCCCCTAAGCCGGTTAAAGAGAATATTTCCAAAGAAGAAGCCGAAGAAATTAAAAAGAAACTAGAGGCTGCTGGAGCAACAGCAGAATTGAAATAAGGGACTGTTGCAAAATACGTAAATATTCAGTGAACCACGTCTGTTTTTTCTGAATATTCAGTGCAAAATGCAAAATGAAAAATGAAAAATGCAGAATGAGCTTAGTGAACGATTGTTAAATTTTGTCGCTGATGTTATCAAATTAGTTATTCAGCTTAACAAAACTGCAATGGGCCGTTACGTAAGCGGACAGCTAATGAGAGCATCTACATCCGCAGGAGCAAATTATGAAGAAGCTTGTGGAG
>JAHJHM010000166.1 GCA_018823915.1 Candidatus Omnitrophota bacterium | reverse complement strand
CGAAATAACCGCTCGTTTTTTAACGCTTTAGTTCCTCCCTAAGTACTTCTTCAATTCTTTATTATTTAGGAATTTTAATTGTCGTTGGCGGAGTAAGTTCTTCTAATAGCTGAACTATTACCTTTCGGCAGCCCGACAATTTTATTAGCACTTAAGATTCAATCCTCAGTATTCAGCTGAATTCTGAATCCTGAAAACTATGTGCTTATTTAAATCCGTGGCTTTGCGCCCCCCGCCCCATTTTCGAGGTGAAGTTTGCCCTTATCGTCGCCCCCCAGCGCACTCTACATTCTTTTTATTGCTAAAAAGACTTGTTATATAAATATACCATATAAGATACCTACTTTTAAAGGTAATATAGGGGGTACAGTGAAAGCGGTTACAGAAATCGAAGTATAAACTCTTTTGACAAAAATGGTAATATATGGTATCTTTCTACTATAGAGATGAGGTAAATTTATGAATACAAAGAAAATAAAAATTTTTCTTAAATTATACTGGATAAGAATCTTAATAATTACTCTCGTTTCTCTCCTTTTTATAAGTCTTGCCTGCGTTGTTACTGCTGGTATAAAAGCTTACCTTTCTATGGAGCCTTTTTATCAAAAATCAACGTTAGCTCAAATTGCCTTTGGGCTATACGCAGGTATATTCCAAGCCTTAATATTTGCCAGCATATACATGGGGTTTCACTACTGGTTTATGTTTGGCGGCGGAATAGCAAAAATGGGTAAAAAAAAGGTAAAGACTGAGAAAGTAAACGTCAAATGGGCTGACGTAGTAGGAATGAAATCTATTAAAAAAGAGGTCTGGGAAGTAATAAGGTTAATAAAAGATAGGGTAAAGCTCCAACAAGCGGGCGGAAAGATAATCAAAGGTGTCCTGATGGTGGGCCCGCCTGGTTGCGGGAAAACTTATCTGGCTAAAGCAATTGCCACGGAAACAGGCCTTCCTTTTTTACATGCGGTAGGAAGTGAATTCCAGGGAATGTTTATGGGCATTGGTTCAAGCCGGATACGAAGTCTTTTTAAGGAGGCGCGAGCATTATCCGAATTACATGGTGGATGTATTATTTTTATTGATGAAATAGACACAATTGCCCGGACACGAGTAACTCCTGGCGGGTTTGGGGGAGGAATAGATTACAATGCTACAGTAAATCAACTATTAGCTGAGCTGGATGGTATGTCTCACGCTAATGAAAATATCGTTATAATGGCTGCCACTAATGTTAATACGGATGAGCTTGATCCCGCGTTAATGAGAGCGGGTAGATTTGATCGAAAAATATATGTTGGTTATCCCGGGCTTGAAGAACGTGAGCAAATTCTTCAATACTATCTTGATAGAATATCGTACAATAAAGAAAAGGTAGCCATTAATAAACTCGCCCGCCTTACCGTAGGGAACAGCCCTGCCGACATAGCAAATATAGTACGAGAAGCTTCTTTGATCGCTACCAGAAAAAGTAAAACAAAGGTAGATACGGATGATTTACATGAAGCTAAAGAAAGGCTTACTTTAGGGATAAAAACAGAAATAATATTATCTCCGAAAGATAAAGAAATAGCTGCCTACCATGAAGCCGGCCATACTATGGTAGTTTATCTGTTAGCGCCCACTCAAGACGTATTTAAGGCAAGCATTATTCCTCGAAAAGGGATGGGCGGAGCCACCTGGATTGTAGAAACCGAAGAAAGGTTTATTCTCAACAAAGAAGAAGTGCTGGGAAAAATAAAAATTCTTCTTGGAGGATATGTTGCCGAAAAAATAAGGTTTGGCATGACTTCCGCCGGTGTCGGTGATGATTTGAGCAAAGCAAACCAACTGGCAGAGAAAATGGTTACTCAATGGGGAATGGGAACATCAGGGGCAGTAGGTGTTTCTTCTCATCCCTGGGCCCACCGCGAGGTTTCTGAAAGAGATAAAGAAGATATCATTAACAATTGCATTAATGAGATAAACGAGGTGCTGCGAAAAGAAAAAATAATATTAGATGAGATTGCCCAGGAATTACTTAAAAAAGATGAGTTGGACTATGACGAATTAGAAGAAATATTTAAAACCCATGGCATAGTAAAATCGGCTTATGGACGAAAAAAAGTAAAAACCGAAAAAGAAATCGGCTGGGATGATGTTATTGGAATGGACGAAGCAAAAGAAGAAGCAAAAGAAATTGTAACTCTTATTAAAGACAAAGTGACACTTAAACAAGTAGGCGGCCAAATAATCCGGGGACTTCTTTTGTTTGGCCCTCCGGGATGCGGAAAAACTTATCTTGCCTCAGCAATTGCCAATGAAGCGGAAATACCTTTTATCACTAAAGCAGGTTCTGAATTTGTAGAAATGTATGTGGGAGTAGGCGCAAGCAGAATAAGACATCTTTTCCAAGAAGCACGGGAAAAAGCCCTTGCTAAAGGGGCATGCATTATTTTTATTGATGAATTTGATGCTATAGGCACAAAACGCGGGCAAGATCACGGGTTCGGTGGAACTTCCGAACGAAATACCACTCTAAATCAACTCCTTGTGGAAATGGACGGGCTTAAAGAAAAAAGTGAACAATATAACATTCTCATTATTGGAGCAACAAATATGGAAGAAAATCAAATTGATCATGCTTTGTTGCGCCCGGGAAGATTTGACAGAAAAATATATGTGGATTTACCATCGTTTGAAGACCGTAAAAAAACCTTCACCTATTATCTTAATAAAATAAAATATGATTCTTGTGAAATTGACATTGATAAATTTTCCGGTATAACCACGGGTTGGTCCCCGGCTGAAATTGCGAATCTTATAAGGGAAGCTGCTCTTTTAGCTGTACGGAATAAAAAAGAAAAAGCCGGGATTAAGGAAATTGAAGAGGCACGAGAAAGAATTGAATTAGGGCTCAAACGCAGAATAAAAGTATCCAAAAAAGAAAGAGAAAAAACTGCCTATCATGAAGCCGGGCACAACATTGCATCTTTTTTCTTTGAGCCAACACTAAAAATATTTAAACTTTCCATAATTCCCCGCAAAAAGACTCTTGGGGTAGCTTGGACTTCTCGAGAAGGAGAAGGTCATTTAGACCGAAACCAATTATTGGGTAGAATTAAGGCAGACTTAGCAGGATATGCCGCGGAAAAAATAAAGTACGGTACAACAGACCCCGGAGCAGAAGGAGACTTTACTTCCTCTATTAAAATAGCGCATAAAATGGTATGGAAGTGGGGAATGGGCGAATCTGGATATATAGGAAATTTTCATGAATTATACTTCAACGAT
>JAHJHM010000016.1 GCA_018823915.1 Candidatus Omnitrophota bacterium | reverse complement strand
TCACAATGTCAATAGTTATTTCAAATATTCTCTTATCCTGTGGCACTACATTTTGAGCCGCCAAAAATCGCAACCCTTGATTTTAAAGGGTTTCCGGGCATTTTAACCCTTAAAACCTTTCACAACTGTCCAAGATGAGTTAGAACTTCTTGCATTTGTTTCTAACCATATTAATTTTAATCTTGGAGTGGTGGTTACTATTTTGTTTCAGGAATATCTAAAAAAACTTCCCCCGACAAGTCAAGAGCGCGCAAAAGAAGCCTATGGCTATTGCAACAAGAAAATTGCTGAATATGACAAAAAAGGGCTTTCGGCATATGATGCGCTTGCAAATGTTTGTGTTGAACGCCTTGGGTTAGAAGCGTATTCGGATTTTACTCGAATGTTTGTAGTTAACTTGGAAGATTTGGGTAAAATTTGGAGAAATGACGCCAAACAATATAACTTTGAGGAAAACGGTTAAAAAATGAACCACCTTGCGGAAAGCCGCAGAGAATTCTCAAGTTAAAAGTAACTCTTGCGGAAAGGAAGGTATTATGAAGTATTTAAATTTTATTTTAACATTGCTGGTTGTTTGCTTAATCGCTATTTCGTGTATAATCTATTTTAAGCCTCTACCAAATAGATACCACTTTGTAACAAAACCAGAAAAAGATTTCGGTAAGTTCAGTGGATATATTGTGCAAGATACAGCAACCGGTAAAATATATGAGTGGACTACGATTATTATTACTGTTGGTGAAGGAGAAAAGGGAAGGAGTCTTAGGGCGGAAAGTATAGACATAAAAGACCCAGTCAATAATAAAGCGATTTCGAAATGGCCAAAGGGACAAAAAGAATACAATGATTTTTACGCAGGAAAAATGAGCGATAAACAACGGTCTGCCTACATAAAACAAATGCATAGATGAAGAAACCCCTACTCCTATCAATTCTAATATTACTTTTACTATCTTTCTCTACATTCGCCAACGATAAGTTGGCAGATTTTAACGGCGAATGGGTATATGAAAAAGGAGAACGCTGGTTTCTCTTACACCTCGAACAACAAGGCCAGAAAATAGAAGGTTGGTATTCTGCTGTAGTTAATTGGAGTAATGAGTGGCGGATGAGGATTGACGGTATTCCTGAAGAATCTAAAAACATAATTTCAGGAATAATTAAAGGTGATACAGCCGAAGTAAAATTTAAGAGCGAATGGGGCGGAACAGGAAAAGCAAAAATTTCACATAAAGGTAATAAAATAAAGTGGGAAATAATAAAGGGAACTGAAACTGGCAAGTTTTATTGTCCACAAAGTGGAGCATTGCGAAAAAAGAGAAATCTAAAATAAGGAGCAGCCCAAATGAAAAAATCATTTTTCTTATCAATTTTAATATCAATTATAATATTTTTCTGTCTGCCTATACCAGAGTGTCTATCGTGGGAGGCATTCAAGGATGTAGAAGATATAAATACAGATGGAGATTTTAAAGTCGGGTATATAGATGTTGATGGGGATTCTATAAATGAAATTATTATTAAAAAGCGGTATGGTGCCGGTTCTAATCACTATTTGGAAGACCTGAGGATTTTTAAAGACTCAGAGGATAATAAGGAATTAGAATTGATCTTTCATATCGTTACACTCGACAGCATTTTTGGCTTTTCTAGTGAGAAGCAATATAATCGCGATATTGTTTCAGAAGTTGAGTTTGCAGAGCCAACTCCAGAGAATAAAGGGATAAGAGATATAATTGTCAAATCAAAAAAGATATACTATAAAGACGCTGTAAATAAAGTTATTGATAGGGAAGAAGGCTTAGAAACTAAGGTCTTTAGTATGTATGGTAGCTCTTACAGTGTTAATAAAATTTTTCGCAATATAGATTTGGATAATAACGGCGAGAAAGAGTTAGTCGTAGCTCAGCAACAATATGAAATCATATCCGAAAATATCCCATCAATAGCAATGAGAGAAATAATAACTGTATCTACTTTAGATGACAAAGAGATAGCCAGTTTTTCTATGCCAGACCATATGGGAGAGGTTGAATTTATAAGTCTCAATAAAGATAGTTTCAAGCAAATAGTAGCTATGTCTTATGGTGGAACGCATTATACGAATATCGCTATTTATGGATATAAAGACGGCAAGCTATATGAGATATTTGAAGATGGTAGTGCCTGTGGTGTTAAAGCACATTTTGACGCTTCTCCTCCAACGATAAAAATTGGAAGTGCTAATTGGGGAGCAAAGGTTCTTACAGAAGAAGGAAAAGAAATCAACTGGAGTTATTCTTCCGACCCCTTGTGGAAAATTCATACTTGGAATGGTGAGGAATTTATATATAGCAAAGATTTAAGCACAAGCCCTGATTTTAGCCACGAAGAAGAAACGAAAAGGTATTTAGATAAGGCACGTAGTTTAATGACAGGAGACAACAATAAATGAAATTTCTAATTTCGCCAATCTTAATATTATTTTTAGCATTTCCATACGGAGCTTTTGCTCAAGATGAACATCCAATAGATAAATCCCTTGAGGAATGTATAGGCAAGACAAAAAGTATTACTTTAGGGATGAAAAAATGCTTAGAAGAGGCGATTGTAAGATGGAGGGGAGAATTAAATAAATATCACAATTTGTTAATGGGTACTTTGGATGAGAAATCAAAGGAGCAATTAAAAAAATCGCAGTCAGCTTGGCAGAAGTTTAGAGATTTAGAATTTGAATTTATTCCAAGTTATTTTCTAGATATTGGAAGTTATATCGGACCAACTATTAGGTCGGATAGATTAAGAATCATCAGGGCAAGGGCTTTGGAACTTATAGCGTACTACGAGACGATAGAGGAATAGTAGGTATATCATGTATCGCAAAAAATCAGTATCATATTGGGACCTGACAAGGGAAGTATTTTAGTCTAAAAATAAATAAAATATCAAGGAGAAATAAGGATCTCTATTTTAAACGAAATGAATATTTTTCTTAAAAGATTACTAATTCCTTTGAGAACAAAGCAATCAATACAGAATAATTTAAATTACATTTTTACATTTCCAAGCTTCAAAAAACGTTTGGAACACCATTATGAAAAATTTTTCTTTCAGCCCACCGAAAAATTTTATGAGCTTTGTGAAAATAATCCAAACGAAGCAATTCAAGAATTAATTAAACACTGCGAGTTAGCCTTGCCGATATCAATAGAAATAACTCATGAGTATTTACAAATTCCAGAAGAATATCGACAAGCTATCGGGTTCGATCTTGGTTTGCCTGGACAGATGTACTCAATCACAAAATATCAGTTTAGAGTATTCTTAAACAATTCATATGGTAAATATATCAAAGCAGCAGCACTGGCTCACGAAATAGCACACGTTTATATCCGTAATAACGAAATAAATTATGTAACGCAAAGAAATTGCAAAGGAAAATTTTCTGA
Organism: Candidatus Omnitrophota bacterium; assembly: GCA_018823915.1. Lineage (GTDB taxonomy): Bacteria > Omnitrophota > Gorgyraeia > Duberdicusellales > 4484-171 > JAHJHM01. The sequence goes on along the minus strand of JAHJHM010000016.1, from coordinate 5,313 downwards.
GCAAATGACTGATCTTACAACGGTTGCCTTAGGATTAGGGAAGTTAATGTTAGAAGCTTATGATTTTATTCATGAAAGCTTATTCTGGGATAACAACTTAAAGATTGGATATTTGACACCAAAACATATATGTTATGCACAGTCATTAATGATAAACAAACTCGAAAGTTTAAATGTATCATCAAGGCAATCCAACAGACTGTAACCGTCGTCCTTTCGGGTGTCAACTCCAGCCGCCAATTTTTATGTTAGATGAAAAAATATGAAAATTCAAATGAACTCAAAAAAGGTTTATCAAAAAAGCAAATTGCCAAAGGATTACGTCAGATTCTTTATCCTGACTTAACAGATACTGATGTAGAGAATATTTCTATTTGTCTTTTATGCCACTTCTTAATCGAAACTCGAATCAATAACATTTTTTATGGGTGGTTAAACTATGATGATGTGCCATTCAAGTAGTTAAAAAGGCCGCTGTCCCTTTATAAATATTTGTTTTAATTATGGTTTTTATGTGCCTATCCGCGAGTTAGAATGTATGAATAGCGATTTTGAAAGCTGTGTGATGATTGAAATAACGAATTGCATGTTCAGTCCGAGATTTAAATAAAATCGTCAAAGAAGAATAGAATATGCCACCATCACAAGATAAAGAAAAATGGACTACTGTAAAAATAGGCAAGTTACTTGCAAATGACTGTATAAAAGCAGCCTCAGAATCTTTTGAGGAAATATCTTTTTTGCAATCAAGTTTTCCAGATACAAACAAATCTATTTTATTTAAAGAGTGGATTTTTTTCAATATGTTTGCAATGTTCCAGGGCATTTTAGCCTATTTTGAAGAAGAGCAAGTGGGATTTCGCATATTGGACCAATTCCATCATTGCTGCAATGAAATCTTTGTTGAAAAGGGGTTGTTTGATAAAGCATCTACTCTTAATGGAGTGCCATTAAATCGGTATAATATATACACGAATGCTCTAAAAAAAGATGAGAAACCAGGACCTATTTGGTGGCTAGCAAAAAATTTTTGTCAAATATGTAGCGAAAAAAAAGGTATTGATTGCGCTACCATTCACGGAATATCCTATTACTGGACAGAGACTGCGATAGGAAATAAGACATTTATTAGTGAGTTATTAGAATCGATTCGTATCGTAGATTGAAAGTAAAAGAATAGCGGAACGGGAGATGCTTCTATTTTAAAATAATCGAGCATTGTGTTTTATGATTTCTGTTTCAGATTCGTTGGAATAGAAGTTTTAAAGAAAAAAGAGGCGGGGATAAGTGTTGGAGCTATAAAAAATTCTAAAAATGCCTGAAATAATGAGATATTTAGCAAAACTTTTAAAAGATATGCTCTCCGGTGACCCTTGGAAAAAAATTGATCCGGAATTAAAATTTAAATCGCAACTAATGAGCATTCTTGGTATAAAAGAATTATCAAGATTGGGTGTTATTATGAGTCTATATGAAGTTTTTGATCATGCTTTTTTCAAATCAGAACAAAAGTGGCTAAAATTGTCAGAGGAAAGGAAACTCGAAGAGTTTGTGGTGTTTATCGAGGGTTTCGCCGATGTTTTGGAAGAACAAAAATTATCAAAGGATGCAGTAATAACATGCAAAATTATGACAAAGGTTAAAAGTGGGATGAATATTTTTCCTAAACCAAAATGGTATGGAAAACTCCCAGCATCTTTAAAGCCAATAGATGATGGAATTATTCACGAAGTAGAAAATTTTCGCAAAGAAAATTATTTAACAGATGAGCTGATGTTTATGGCGATTGGCACAACAAAATGGGCCGTTAGAAAAATTCAAAAGTATATTCTGGAACAATTCAAAGAGACATCACCCCATTTGACCGAAAAGGAATTGTGGGTATCCGTAATATACTCGCGGTTACAAGTCAAGCTAGCCTCTTGTGTTTCGGAAAACGTTGGTTTACATGAAAGCGACCCTTTCGTAAAACCGCTTTCGGAGCAAGAAATCTATTCGCTTATAGAAAATCTCGATAAAATTATTTCCAAATTTAAAACATTCGAGGATGTAATTAAATATATTATAGAGATAGATGAGAAGGAGAATAGATTTCATGATGGAACCGGCTTGCACTCAAAGTTATCAGAGTTATTAGAAAATTCCTCATAGTGAGCCGCCCAGCGGGCGGTTACTCAAAAACTAGATTAAAATGAGTATATTTAAATCTTGGCGAAGTTATCATTACTTTGAGAAAGCAGTAAAAAGAAAAAATCGATACATTCACGATTCGAACGTTAAAGATTTTCTTCAAGCCGTATTAGAAACTAGTAAATCTAGGATTGAAGAAATAAAAGAAGGAAGCATACTATGGCGGTCACAATTAGGTCATGATTGGGAGCCTTATTCTGAAGGGAAAGAACATATTGATGATTTCCCATGCGCTTTTCGTCCAGAAAGGATGAAACCTATACAAAATTCGTCTTCTGAGGGAAGAGCGAATCCCAAAGGTATACCATATCTTTACATTTCCACAGAGATGAACACAGCTATGGCGGGAGTTAGGCCTTGGATTGGTTCATATATTTCAATGGCACAATTTAAGTTATTAAAAAGTGCGCGTCTTATGAATTGTACTTCTGATGATAAGGGGAACAGGATATATTTAAAAGAGCCTGAACCGGGGAAGAGAGAAGTTGCTGTTTGGAAAGATATAGACAAAGCATTTGCTATGCCTGTTACTTCGGGTGAAACTATAGCTGACTATGCCTCCACGCAGATACTGGCCGAGCTTTTTAAAAATAACGGGTTTGATGGAATTGCGTATCGAAGTTCATTAGGCAAAGGGCATAATATAATGCTATTTGATTTGAATGCAGCAGATCCAATTAATTGCGCTTTATATGAAGCAAAAAAAGTCTCTTTTGATTTTGCGCAAATTTCTAATCGTTATTTTATATCAAAATATTATAAAAAATGAAATTCCTACATCTAATAATCCTAATCTGTCTAATACACCTAACTGCCTTTGCCCAGTCATCTTCACATACTGAAAAAAATGTTCTAACCGTGTTAGATTTGGACAAAATATTGGTAACCGACCCAACTTCGGTTTCAGAAAAGGAGTTTTATGAATACTCACCTATTATAATACATGGTTTTTCCGGATCAGGCGGCCATTTTCTAGGTGAGGAGGCAATTCAATGGATAAGAAAGGTTGAAAAATCTCTTAAATCAAAAGGAATCAAATTAAAAGATGAACGGGATAGGAATTTTGCTATCGCTGATTCATATTTTAACCATGACAAATATGATAAAGCATTGGAAGAATTTAAAAATATGAATCACCAACATGGAATAGAGCTAACAGAATGGTTTATCAACAATGAGGGAATCGAAAACGGTGTCGTAAATATAAAGGAATACCCCGGTCCTATTCCGTGCAAGGCTGGAGAAACTGCCAGAATAGAAAATAATCTTTACGCATTTGTTGCTTATTTTAAAGGTCCTATCTATAGATATAATAGAGTAAGAAACCTGCATACAATAATATATGTACCAGGTTGGAAGTATGATTGGTGCGATACCCTTAATTTTGAAAATGGAAAACTTACTATTAAATTAAGGGATATCGCAGAAGTTGGAGATACATTTATTTTTGATAACGCAACGCAAGAAATATATAAGAAAAAAAGGGAAATACAGAAATGAATCAGGCGTGTATACTAATAGAAAATCCGTAAATCTAAATGGGTTTGTTATTTTTACCGGAAAGCATCGATATCAAATAAATTTTTCCAAAAGCTATCAATCCAACAGTTTCTAATTCGATGAATGTCGTAAAAGAAGTACTTTTGCGGCGTTGAAAAAGGATTCTTGAGGGGAAAAATTACAAAAGACTTGACAAACAGAATTCTGTGTGTTAAGTTTATATACATAGGATACATAATACACAGGAGGTGAGATTATGGCATCGTTAACTTTAGCAGTTCCTACAGAATTAAAACAAAAAATGGATTCTTTTAAGTATATCAACTGGTCCGAAGTTGCCCGTACGGCTATTATTAATAAGCTGCAGATCTTGCAAAAAATGGATAAACTTCTTTCTAAAAGCACCCTTACCCAAGAAGATACTATTAAATACGGCCGTGAGATAAATAAACGTATCCGGAAAAGGCATAAAGCTAGCCAATAAGTGCAGTTAATCGTAGACGCCAATATATTAGTAGCTGCCTTTTTAAAGGCTGCCACTACCAGAGAATTACTCTTTGATGAGGAGATCGAACTTTTCGCTCCTGAATATTTTGCTATGGAAATTTCACAAACGATCAAGAAAGATAAAATTTTAAGGAGATATGCAAGGCTAACCAAAGAAGAGAACGAAGAATTACTCAATTTTCTCCTTGAGCCTATAAAAATTATACCTGAGGAAGAATACAATTCTTTTATAGAAAAGGTTAAACAAGAAATTCCCGCTGACGATGCTCCTTATCTCGCGTTATCTTTAGCCCTTAAAATTCCTATCTGGTCCAATGATTCTGCATTCAAGAAACAATCTCTGGCTACGGTTTATACTACTCCAGAACTTGTTAAGATTCTTAGACCGTAAGAAAGAATGGCAAAAAATCTCCCTTCTACCCAACAGAAAACCCTCTAGAGCACAAATGTGAAGGCTCTTTAGGGTATCCTATAGACACATGTCAACCCCATTAGAAGTTTTCGCCGAAAGATGTGGTTCCGGAAGACTTAGAGGAAGCGGCAGAGATGCTGGTGTGAAGATAGGCAAGAGAAAAAATCTTGACAGACTTTTCGCTTGATTTAAACAAAGGCGAAAAGGTGGCATTCTTAGGGCCAAATGACGCGGCTAAGACCGCGTTGTTTAAGGTGTTGATGGGTGAGGACGAGGCAAGCGCGGGAGAGTATCGGTGGGGCTCGGCGGTAAAATATAGCTATTTTCCCAAAGATTCCGGCCACTATTTTCAAAAGGACTTGCCCCTTATTGATTGGCTGCGGCAATATTCCGATGATACTGACGAGGGTTTTATCCGCAGTTTTTTAGGTAAGATGTTATTTAGCGGTGACGATGTGTTTAAAAGCGTGCAGGTGCTTTCCGGTGGAGAGAAGGTACGCTGTATGTTGGCTAAGATTATGCTTTCCCGGGCTAACACGCTGATCCTGGACGAACCTACTAATCACCTTGATTTGGAATCTATCACCGCGCTTAATGATGGTTTGGTTCGGTTTAAGGGTACCTTGATTTTGGCGTCTCATGACCATGCCATTGTGCAGTCGGTGGCTGACCACATCGTCGAGATAACACCTAATGGCTACATT
>JAHJHM010000165.1 GCA_018823915.1 Candidatus Omnitrophota bacterium | reverse complement strand
CTGCTCTTGCTTATGTAAGTGGAAAGACCATCGGAGATATGGCCGTACCTTTAACCGATGATGAGAATGACGCCTTATACTACTTAATTATCAAGAAAGACGGCACCTTCCAACCTCTTGCTGGTTATCCAACTATCATTTGTCAGAAAATTATTCAAGCCGGAGAATTATTGAAAAAATTAAGAAACCAGCCTTCCGACATTATAAAATTCTTTGAAGAGATAGAAGGAATTACCATCACACATTCTTCGACCGAGTTGGCAGAAGTAATTTTTGCAATTGTATTCGGCGAAAAACAATACTCGTGGGGTCTATATAAATATTCCGGAGCAGAGGAATTTATAAGAAATTTAAAAGTTGTGAAAGAATTGGTTAGTACTGACAAGAATATAGAGGCACTTTCTGTTACTTATAATATTCCTCTTGATAATTTTCATCCTTGGTCAAATTTAACTAATACTTATGTAGAGGGAGAGGTTTCAACGATTGCCTTTTTATCTGATTTAGCCTATAACTGGATTGGGACAGGGATGAGTAGGATTACTTATACTGTTGATGGCCAAGTAAAAACATTAAGAAAACTTCCTGCGCAGGAATTTATGGGGGAAGTAAAGGAAGTTAGCGAGCTTATTAATTACGCTAATAGCGGCTATCCGGAAATAGCTTCCATTTTAAACTTTGAGCTTAATCCTTCCGGTTTAAGAGACGCAGGTGAAGTTGCCCGCCTGTTTGATATTACAAGCCAGATTGGTATTTTCCAAAGCGTTTTTGATGCAGAGAAATATTTTTCTACCGTAGGTGATTGGATCAAAGTTCCTATAACCGCCAGCGATAATCTTAGCTGGATAGAGAAGTGGATTGGGTACCCCCTGGTGCTCACTTCTTCTTTAAGTGAGAATATAGACTTAGAAGTATTATTAAGAACCGCTGCTTCTTTTTCAGAGCCTCAAGTAACCAAAGACGGTAAATTCGCTACTTTTTCTATCTTTGCTAATGAATGGGGAAAAATTGGTGACTATATGATACCTTCCTACGTTTTAAGTATTAGCACAGAGACAAAAGAGATAGTAGGAGTAAAGAGAGTTATTAAATTAAAAGATGGTAAAATTATCACTATTCCTTTGGAGAAGTCCCAAGCAATAGAAGAAATTTCCCAACCCAAAGAAAGGCAAGAAAAGCCGTCTCAACCTAAAAAAGAACAGGCTCCTCCTGAGGGAACCTCAGAAGAGATTATTCTACCTCAAGGTGAGCCTTCCACCATAGCCCCCATAGAAGTCCCAGGTTTAAGCCAGTTGTTGGTAGTCTATGATGAACAAGGAAATCCTCAAGCTACTATTTTCTTAGGAGGAGCAGTTCAATATACTGAAAGATTTCATATCAGAGCCTACGATAAAGACTTTATCCTTGTCCTTAAACCAATCAAAGATATTGCTAAAGAGTTAAAGGAGAATGGTCATAATACCATAAAGATATATTTACCCCCGAATAATCCTACTCCTTCTGATCAGAAAAAATTAGAAAAACTCATTAAAACTTTATATAAAAAATATGAAATTAGAACTTACCTTACTCATTATGCCGGCTTAGGCGCTGATGCAGAGGGCCAATTCTTATTAGAGAATCCTACTCCCGAAAATCTAAAGAAAGTGAAAGATTTAGTTAGAGAATTTGCTAAATGGGTAAAAGATTTAGGCCCGGCAGCAGCTGGTGTTCAATTAGGAAATGAAATTGATTATTTTGTTAAGGGAGCAGGAGCTATGTATCTTGGAAAGCCTAACTGGGGAGGGGTTAACTTACCTCTGGAAGATTTTTACCCCTTCATGAATGAGGTAGGCGGGATTTATAAACAGATAGACGGCACCCACTCTTTATTTTTAGGCCTTGGCCAATTGGATTCTAAACATATTTCTTTATTAACAGGCAATTTAACCAATTATGACGGTATTGCCATAAACTTTTTTCCTAATTGGGAAAAGGGGCGGCCAGCAGAAGAGGTAATGAGTATAGAGGAATTAGAAAGTTATTTTAAAGAGCAGGTTGATATAGCTGAGGAGTTAGGAAAGCCTTTAGTAATTAGTGAATTTGGCGAGTCTTCTTATGGTGAGTTAGGCGAGCAAGGCCAGGCAGAGTTTGCCCGTAATGCTGTCCAGGCTCTATCTAAATTTATCGTTGGTTCAAAGAGTAAATATCACCACCAAATAGTTGGTCTATTCTGGCATGAGTATTTTCCTGAGTATTATAAGGCCGCAGAAATTGATGCTTCTGAACCAAAGTTAGCCTTATTTGATCCTAAGGATTTTAAATCAAAGCCGGCATTTGATGCACTTTCCCAAGGGTATCAAGAAATCGTCAAAAGTTTTGTTGCTCGATGTGAACAAAAAGGAATCACACTGGAGGAATCTTTGAAGAGAGCAAAGAGCAAAGAGCAAAGAGCAGAGGACGAAGGTACAGAGGCACAAGGTAAGAAGGATAAAGGATTAAGGATTAAGGATAAAGAGGGAGACGGGAAAGAGAAAAAGGAAAAGAAGAAGTTTTATTCTATGGAAGAGCAGATGGAGGAAATCGAAGATCTTTTTAAAGGAGAACGTATCCCAGAAGGCGCAGAACTAAAACCGATAAAAATATACGATTCCTACGGCAACGAATTAGCGATTATCCGGCTCAACATCGAACATCCTGAATTGCTCGGCTACACTAAGATTATCTATGATGAAAAGGGTAAACTTTTTGGTTTTGAAACCTCAGGATTAAAAGGCACAGAAGAGGATTGGTCAAAAGTACTAGAACGAGGAGAAGAATTCAAATCTGACGGCGTGTTGAGAGTAAAAGGAGAAATTTTCGGCATAAAGGAGGTTATTAGATACAATGGCAAACGCGTCTTAATATTAGTTATGACTCATTATGATGAGCAAGGCCGGGCTATAGAGCATCAGGTAGAGATAATAGAAAAAGATTCCCACGCAATTGATTCCTTAATTGAG
>JAHJHM010000164.1 GCA_018823915.1 Candidatus Omnitrophota bacterium | reverse complement strand
CTTAGACTTTTTAAGTAAAAGCGAAAAAAGTCTGTAGCCCAACAGGGCACCCTGCTGGGTAGTCGAATTGATCCCGAAGCACTTCGGGTTAGAGGCTGCGAAGCAGCGTTTAACCCGATATTTAGGTGCGAGGGACAATGTCTAAAATTAGATTCCATTGCTATCACCTTTGACAATTTTTAACAGTATCTTACAAAATATGACCTAGTTTTTCCCTTTTTGTTTCTAGATAACTCTTATTATGTACGCAATGATCTATCTTTATAGGAACACGCTCGGTGATTTCTAAACCATATCCCTGCAGGCCAATAATTTTCTTAGGATTATTAGTAAGCAACTTGATTTTCTTTACTCCTAAATCCAGAAGTATCTGAGCGCCAATCCCATAATCTCTTAAATCAGGAGGAAACCCCAAAACGCTATTTGCCTCCACGGTATCGTAGCCAATATCCTGTAAACTATATGCTTCTATTTTAGCCCCAAGGCCTATACCTCTTCCTTCCTGACGCATATAGAGCAAAATTCCTCCGGCTTTGCCGATTATTTCTAAAGATCGGCGAAGTTGAGAACCGCAATCACACCTTTGAGATAAAAACGTATCCCCGGTAAGACACTGGGAATGAACCCGCACAAGAACAGGCTCTTCTCCAACATCTCCCTTAACCAGAGCGACATGCTGGCTATGGTCGATAAGGGACTCATAAAGATAAAGATTAAACTCTCCATAATCAGTGGGAAGTCTTGTCTTTGTAGCTTGTTTAATAAGTTTTTCCCCGCGCCTGCGGTACTCAATTAAACAAGCAATGGTGCATATTTTTAAATTATGATTCTTGGCGAATTCTATCAAATCAGGAAGCTTCGCCATTGACCCATCCTCTTTAATTATTTCACAGATAACTGCCGCCTCATACAACCCGGATAATTTTGCTAAATCTATAGCCGCCTCGGTATGCCCTGCCCTTGCCAGCACTCCTCCTTCTTTTGCCTCTAATGGAAAAATGTGGCCCGGCTTGATTAAATCCTTAAAAGTACTCTTAGAATCAACTAAAACCTCAATTGTCCTTGCCCGATCAAAAGCAGAAATCCCTGTAGTAATGCCCCTTGCCGCGTCTACTGACATTCTCCAGGCCGTCTTGAAACGATCCTGCCCGATTGAACGCATTGGCTCTAAATCCAACTCCCCAGCCCTCTCCCCGGCCAAAGGGACACAAACCAACCCCCTTGCTTCCTTAATCATAAAATTAATCTTCTCAGGGCTGGCAAACTGAGCGGCAATAACTAAATCACCTTCGTTCTCCCGTTTTTCGTCGTCAACAACGATAACGAACTTTCCTTCTTTTATATCTTCAATGATATCTTTTATAGAACTAAACATCCTTTTGAAAGATAGTTGATGGTTGATAGTTGATAGTTTATAGCTAACTTTCGTTTATAAAATGCTTTTTTAGCCATAAACCATACACTATAAGCTATAAGCTAATTTTGATTTATCGTTTAGTCCACTGAAATCTGCGGCGGGCGCCTTTGCGGCCGTATTTTTTCCTCTCCTTAGTGCGGGGGTCGCGGGTAAGCAAATTTTCTTTCCTCAAAGCACTCCTTAAGGCAGGATCCCATTCCAGCAAACACCGGGCAATTCCCAGGCTCACTGCTCCTACCTGGCCAACCTGGCCTCCTCCGCCAACATTAGCTAAAACATCCGCCTTACCCTCTAATTTACCAACCATAAGAGGTTTCTTAACCTGAGTTCTTTGATCAATGGTAGGAAAATAATTAGTGAAGTCTCTTTTATTAATAACAATTCTTCCTTTACCTTGAAGAATTAATCTTACTCTCGCGGTTGCCTCTTTTCTTCTTCCCGTAGCCATAAATATTTGTTTCTCTTTATTTTCCATATTATACTTTTACCTCTTTAGGCGACTGAGCCGCATGAAGATGCTTACTTTCAGGATAAATCTTCAAAGATCTTAACTCGCGCTTTCCCAGCCAATTTTTAGGAAGCATCCCTTTCACGCTTAAGTAAAGTATACGTGAAGGATTCTTTTTCATCAAATCCTTAAAACGAATTTCTTTTCTGCCGCTAGGATAACCCGAATATTTATCGTAACGCTTGTCTTCCCATTTGTTGCCCGTAACTTTTACGTGTTTAGCATTTATTACCACAACTCTATCGCCGCATAAAAAATTAGGGCTATAAGTAGGTTTGTTCTTCCCCTGCAATATTTTTGCTATACGCGTAGACAACCTTCCCAGCACCCCATCCTTGGCATCAATAAGCACCCAGGGCCTCTCTTCTTTGTTAAAAAATTTTGTCTTCTTCTTACTCATGGAACACTAACCTTAAGCCACAAATTCACCCTAATTCGTGTGGCAATAATTAGCCCAGCAGGCCATTGGCCTGGTAAATATTCAGTGAACCATATCTAAATTTTTCTGAATATTCAGTGCAAAATGCAAATTGCAAATTGCATACCCTAACGGGCACAAGCAAGTTAAAATTACTTATTTTTCTTTGCCGTAATTACT
>JAHJHM010000249.1 GCA_018823915.1 Candidatus Omnitrophota bacterium | reverse complement strand
GAACCTTCCTACACCGGGCTTATTGCCGGAGACACCTACTATAACTTAATTTTTTCCGGGACAACCTACAATTTGAATAATGCCTTAGAAGTTAACAATGATTTAACTGTATCAACCGGCACACTATCAGCAGCAGATAACGCAATAAACATTGGCGGTAGTTTTACTAATAACGCGGCATTCACAACCTCAGGGACAGTTACTTTTGACGCCGCTGATACAGGAAAAACTATCAATTCCGGCACTGCCACATTTAATAATTTAACCTTCGACGGCATTGGCAGCTGGAGTCTGGCTGGCGCCTTGGATGTAGATGGTGATTTGGCTATAAATACAGGAACTCTTGCCGCGGGCAGCAATTCCGTAACCATTGGCGGTAACTTTACTAATAACGCGGCATTCACAACCTCAGGCACAGTTACTTTTGACGGCGCAGGCGGGACAGTTAAATCAGGAACGGCAGTTTTTTATAATTTAACTTTTGACGGAATAGGCGGAGAGTGGAGCCTGCGGGATAAATTGAACGTAGATAATCTCCTTACCATAGAAAACGGTACTCTGGATTTAAACGGCTTTGGCCTTGAATTTATTACTCCCCCCGCTGTTCCTTTTATAAATCGCGGTACCCTAAAACTAATCGGGACAGAGACTCTTACCAATTTTATCAATGATATAACTGCCGGCACCGTGGAATATACCGGAAGTGATTCTTATACCGGCCTTGCCGCGGGAAATAGCTATTATAACTTAAGTTTTTCGGGAACAGGTACGCATACCTTAGCCACTAACTTAGAGGTAAAGGGAAATCTCACTTTTCTTCCTCCCCCTTACATATACCGCAAACTAATCACCGTAAGCCACACAAAAGTAGATGAGAATTTAACCGATTTCCCATTATTATTTACGGTAACCGACAGTGATTTAAAGACTAAAGGATTTGGCGGCACGATAAACAATTCTTCCGGCTATGATATTATCTTTACCGATATAGAAGGAAACCGGTTAGACCATGAGATAGAAAAGTACGATGGCCAAACAGGAGAAATTACTGCCTGGGTCCGAGTACCTAATGTCTCTAACACAGAAGATACGACTATGTATATTTATTACAGCAATAGTTCGGTTACTACTTTTCAGGGAAACACAGCCGGAGTGTGGAACAGCAGTTATGCCGGGGTGTGGCATCTTGGGGAAGCTGATAGTTCACAGTTGATAGTTGATAGCACTTTAAATGGGAATAATGGGATAGCTTATGGGGGAGTAACTTTGGATACAGAAGGAAAGATCGGCGGAGCAGATAGTTTTGACGGCAGCAATGATTACATTAGCGTAGGAAATGATGCCAGTTTAAATTATGGCAGCTCTTTTACCGTCCAGGCTTGGTTTAAAACTTCCCTTGCCGCCTGGCGTTGGTTAGTAGCTAAACCCGGCGGTTCCTGGTTTGGCATCAGCAGCGATCGCCGTTTAGATTGGTCAACAGCGGCAGGCAGTAATTATACTTCTTCAGCCAGGGTCGTTGACGGCGTCTGGCATCAGGGAATAGTTACCTATAGCCAGGGAAATTTAAAACTGTATGTGGATGGAGCAGAGAGCGGCAGCTGGACTAATGTTCCTTTAACCGTTGCCTCGGGCATAACCTATATCGGCCAGCGGGGAGATAACAAGGAATACTTTAATGGATTTATTGATGAAGTACGTATTTCTAATATTGCCTTCTCAAACGCCTGGATTTCCAGCGAATACAACAATCAGTTTTCTCCTTCTGCATTTTACAACCGGGGAGGCCAGGAGTTTACCCCTTCAGCTATTTTAGATACTGCCAGCTATACAGTGAGCGTTAGCGGCGATTGGACCAGTTACAGGGATAATCTATCCGGCCAGGGAGTGATTGATTTCAACGGAGAAACGGCGCAGAGATTATCCCCCGCCATATCTAACTTCTATGATCTAGTTATCTCCAATCAATCTGTTGAAGGTGTTCAAGTTAATAATAATCCCCTTGTTGTTACCCACGCGCTTAATATTTCATCCGGCGCTTTATTAGACCTTAACGGTTTAGACCTTACTGCTACGGGAGCTTCATTTGACAATAAAGGTATCCTGCAGCTTCAGGGAGAGGAGATTCTTACGGGATTCACTAATGATAAAGAAGAAGGAACAGTCCGATACGTAGGCGACGGCGACGATATCGAAGAGACGATTACCATCAAAGATTTTGGCGCCGTTGATTACTACAATCTGGTGATTGCCGACGACAATGTTACTAAAGATACTTTTCAGGCCGCCGGCAACCTTAATATCGCCGGCAGCTTAAATGTAACCATAAGCAGCTTAGATATTTTAACCAACACCTTAACTATTGGCAGCAGCTTGACTGTTGATGGTGGAACATTGGCTGCCACAAGCGGCAATATTGCTCTTGGGGGAGGAGTTTTTATGTCTGCAGGCGCATTAACCGCTCCCGGTTCGGGTAAATTTTTTACCGTAGCCGGAGATTGGGAAAATAGCGGGGCAGCATTTGCTCATTCTCAAGGTTTAGTTATTTTTGACGGTAGTTCGGCGCAAGCCTTAAATTCGGGAGGCGATGATTTCTATAATTTAACCATTTCCAATACTTACACCCCGGGGGTGCAAGTAGAGGGCAATGATTTGGTAGTTGGGAATAATCTTATTATTTCTCCGGATGCAGTCCTAGACCTTGCCGACAACAACTTAACTGTCCAAGGTTCGGCTATTTCCAATAAAGGGACGCTCAAATTAACCGGTTCGCAAACCCAAACCAACTTTATTAATGATACTAATTTCGGCACCGTAGAATATACCGGAAGCGGTTCCTATCAAGGATTAGCCGCAGGATACAATTACTACAACTTAACCTTCAGCACCGGCGGGGAATGGGAATTGCTCGATGCCTTAGCAGTGAATAACACTTTAACCGTATCTGCCGGTGAGGTAATCACTCAAGCAAACAGCATTACTCTTCTTCACTTTACCCAGACCGCAGGGACATTCAATTCTCCTTCTTCAACCCTTGCTGTTGGCGGAAATTTCACTCATACCGCCGGCGCATTCAACGCTAACTCAGGAACAGTTATTTTTAACGGTACAGTAAATCAAACGATTACATCTACGGGGATAACCTTCTATAACCTTAGCTTAAATAATACCGGCACCTTAGGCAGCGATGATATTGTCATTGCCGACAGCTTAGATGTGGACGGCACACTTACTATTACCGACGGAAATTTAAATCTCCTTGTAAATAATCCTAACGTAAACACTCAAGGAGATGTAACTATTGAATCCGCCGGTTCAGTAACTAAAGGCACAGGCGTGTGGATTTTTGACGGAACAGGAACAAGCGCCTTTACCGATAAAACAGCTCAGGGCCAGGATTATGGTAATCTTACCATAGAAGGAACAGCTAAAACATTAACCCTTTCATCAGCCGCTAATACCCCTGCTTTTACCTTTACTACTTTAACCATCGGCGCCGATGACACCATAGATTTAAATGGTGAGAATGCCGCCATAACCACCCTTGATAATCTCGGTACCCTAAAACTAAAGGGAAGTGAAACCGTCTCTATCGCCAATATGGATACTAACTCTGGGTTAGTAGAGTACTATGGAGCCGGGGACTACACTAAGTTAGCCGCGGGCAATAACTATTACAGTTTAATTATCTCTGGACATGGCTCATTTACCGCAGATTCTGACTTAGATGTTAATGGAAATTTTGTCCATTTAAATGGAACCTTTAACGCTCCTTCAGGCACAATGTATGTAGGCGGCAACTGGCTTAAGACAGCCACAGGCGGAACAATTACATATTTTGGCGGTTATAAAATTCATACCTTTACAGCCAGCGGGACTTTTGCAGGTGCAGGTAGTAGTAATGTTGAAGTTCTTGTTGTTGCCGGCGGCGGAGGCGGCGGAAGCGATATGGGCGGCGGCGGAGGCGGCGGCGGTGTGATTTATAATGCATCCTATGCTGTTGTTTCAAGTTCTTATACGGTAACGGTTGGCACTGGCGGAGCTGGCGCTCCAGCTGGTCAGGGGCAGGTGCGTGGTTATAATGGCGGGAACTCAGTATTTGGATTATTAACTGCGATTGGCGGAGGCGGAGG
>JAHJHM010000015.1 GCA_018823915.1 Candidatus Omnitrophota bacterium | reverse complement strand
ATCAGCGGCAAAATTTAACAATCGTTCACTAAGCTCATTCTGCATTTTTCATTTTTCACTTTGCACTTTGCAATAATATGTGCTTTACTGACTATTTACAATAACTAATTATCTAACTACGTCCCTCTTACCCTAATTTTATCAGCGTCTATGGGGCTCAATAACTACTTTAATTGCTTCCCCAGCTTCAGCAACAAGACGAAACCCTAACCCTGCTTCATCAAGACTTAATCGATGAGTAATCATCTTCGCTACAGGGATTCGATGTCTGCGAAGCAATTCTATGGCTACGGCGATATCCTGCGGGCTGCCGCCATAAGAAGGCATAATTTTTATACTGTTGCGCCAAAAATCATTGATGTGGATAGAGAGATTAACTCCCGGCTGGGTAGGCGCAAAACATAATACCGTTCCTCCCCGGTCAACCGATTGCAATCCCTGATTAAAAGCTTCTAACGCGCTGGCACACACAATTACCAAATCAGCAAGTCTATTTTCATTAACTTTGCGTAAACAGCTAGGTACATCTTCTTTGGCATGTATAACGATATCGGCGCCAAACTCCCGGGCAATTTTTAGCCGATTCTCGTTTATATCGGTCATGATTATCCGTCCGGCAGCGTTGGCGCGAGCCAATAAAAGATGCAGGAGCCCGGAAATGCCGCTTCCCAAGATAAGAATATGCTGGCCAAGCTCTAACTTAACGATCCTCTGTGCCCTTATCACGCAAGCTAAGGGTTCGATAAATGTCCCTTCTTCAGGAGATACTTCATCAGGCAGTAAAAACGTTCCCCTGTCCACATTAATTGCCGGCACACGAATATATTCGGCAAAACCACCGGGATAAAAATTTGTCGTATGCAGAGTTTGGCAGGCAGTATGGTGGCCGCTTAAGCAGTAGCGGCAAGTATTACAAGGAACATGGTGAGAAACAAACACTCTATCCCCAACCTTAAAACGCTTTATCCCTCCTCCAACTTCAACAATTTCGCCGGTAATTTCATGCCCTAAGACAAGAGGAGCTTTTTTAATCCGGTACCACTGCATTACATCACTGCCGCAGATGCCGCTGGCTAACACTTTTACTAAAAGCTCTCCTGGGCCGATTTGAGGCTTAGTCACCTCTTCTATTCTCACATCATTATTATTGTAATACATTGCTACACGCATTTTGCCCTAACTTCTCGAAATATTTCTACTGCCTCCTTGGCCGTGGCATTTTCATGAATTATAGCCTGCAAGGCTCTAGCCATTGCTACGGGATGAGCATTTTGCCAGACATTTCTTCCTAAGTTAATACCAATTGCCCCTTTTTGCATCCCGTCATAAACAAATTCAAAAACCTCTCGTTCTGATTCACATTTCGGCCCTCCGGCCATAACCACAGGAACCGGACAACTTTCAACAACCTTCTGGAAATCTTCACACCAATAAGTTTTTACTATTCTTGCTCCCAGCTCAGCGGCAATACGGCAGCTTAAAGCAAGATAACGCGCGTCGCGCTTCTCCAATTCCTTACCCACAGCCGTAACCGCCATAACAGGAATTCCATAGTCTTCACAATCATTGACCAAATGTGCCAAATTCAATAAAGTTTGGCGTTGGTAATCACTTCCTATGAAAACAGAAATACCTACAGCAGAGGCGTTAAGCCGAATAATTTCCTCTATAGAGGTAGTAATCTCTTCATTTGCTAAATCTCCGCTTGCCATAGACGTTGCCCCTGAAACTCTAAGAATAATCGGTTTACTATTATCAGGATTCACTACTGCCCGTAACACTCCTCTGGTTACAAACAGAGCATCAACAAAAGAAAGCAAAGGCTTAATCGTCTCCCCTGGTTTCTCTAAACACCTGGTAGGCCCCTGGAAATACCCATGATCAATGGGCAAAAAGAAACAATGTCCATCCGGTTGGATAACTTGGCTTAAGCGATTCTTCATTCCCCAATCCATTTTTCCCTCCTTTTGCTATTTCATCTAACACCCAAAATAACTACACCTACACTCCAAACCAATCTTCAACCGGACTCCTCCTAAACCCTATCCCGATATGCTTGTGTTGAATGTATTCAAAAAAACCGGATTTTCCTAAATTTCTTCCCCAGCCGCTTTCACCTATTCCTCCAAAAGGAGTTTGAGATGTCATCTGGGCAAAAGTATTTATCCAAACTGTGCCGCAATTTGCTTTTTTTGCTAAATCATTTGCTTTATCTAAATCTTTAGTCCAAATCTGAGTAACCAATCCCGTAGGGTTTTGCCCAATTATTTTCTCTATTTCCTGTTTATTAAAACTCTTTATCAAGATAACCGGAGCAAAAAACTCCTCATAGATAACGTCTCTAACTTCAATGATCGTGGAAGGATAAAAATAACCTCTTCCTTCTGGAGGTTTCCCGCCGCATAATATCTTTGCCCCTTCAGCCCTTAATTTCTCGACTCGCCTATGAATATCTTCTAAATGTTCTTTGGAAGGAAGTGGCCCCATACCTACCGTAGGATTAAAAGGATCTCCCAATTTTATCTTTGATGTTTTCTCTATCAATTCTTTGACAAAACCCCTATAGATACCTTCCTCCACTAAAACCAAACTCGTTCCAATGCACATCTGCCCCTGCTTCATAAATGATGAACCCAAAATATTCTGCAAGGCTCTTTCTTTATCAGCATCAGAAAATATAATGGTTAGATTACACCCCCCTAACTCACAGATAATTTTTTTAGGATTATCCGCAGACTGAGCAACAATCTTTTTTAAAGTTTGTCTTGAACCGGTAAAAGAAATAATATCGGTATCGCTTCCAGCTAAATACTTGCCTACAGTTTCGCCATGCCCTGTAATAATATTTATCAAGCCTTTAGGTATATCTAATTTATCTAAATGTTTTACTAATTCCAAAATGGAAAGTGAACCGTATTCTGAAGGCTTAATGATCAAAGAATTTCCTGCTGCTAATGCCCCGGCGCAACTGAATCCGAAAATCATTAAGGGAACATTGTAAGGTAAATATACACCGCAAACCCCGTAAGGCTCATACTTTACTAAATCAATCCCTAATTCGCTCTGAATAACTTCTTCCTGCAAAGATTCTAAAAATGAAGCATAGTAATCAAAGCAATCCGCGCCAAGAGGAACATCAACAAATAAAGATTCTTTCAAAGGTTTGCCGATTTCCTTTGTCTCCAATTCGGCTAAAATCTGTAGATTATCCAAAATGGCCTTAGCGATTTCCCGCAATACTTTTGCCCTCTCCTTAAAAGAAACTTTCTTCCACTCCTTTTTGGCAATTTTTGCTTTTTCAATGGCAAAGTCTAAATCTTCCCTTGAAGCCTGGAAAATTTTGGCAAAAACTTCTTCAGTAGCAGGATTTATTACCTCTATCTTCTCCTTACTCTCTCTAAATTCTCCACCTACGTAATACTTATATTCTTCCATCGTTTCTTTTCTCCTACCCAGCAAGCCCATGGCCTGTCTTGGCTACCCAGCAGGCCCTGGGCCTGTTGGGCTACCCTCACCACCTAAACCCGATTCCCGCAGCTATAGATACCTCTTTCTGCGACTTTAGCGCCCGGATAAAGGCTTTCCCTTGGCCATCAAAGATATTTCTCGATAGTTTAACATTTACTCCCAAATCTTCACCTGTTTTGTTTTGCAATCTGACCTCCAGCTTGTGGTTTTCATCGAGTCTTGCTCACCCCCCAAGGATAACACTGCGGGTCTTCCCTTCTTCATAAGGCATCTCAAATAACAATCCCATTTTTTGGTTTACTTTTGATTCACCAGATAGCGTAATTGTTTTTTGCTTGGTGCTACGCCTATCTCGTACTCTAAACTTCTTGTGGCGAGTTTTCCAACGCTTACTTTAAAGTCAAATTCTGATTCTATTTCTTTATTTAAGACATATATGATTCTATGTTTTCCGGCTATATCCCGATATCCCTCAAGGGTGACGGCTTTGGTTATTTTTTCCTTTTTCCCACGCGTAGATTTTTCGTAAGTATATATAATCTCATTTTGCTTATTTACTTCCCAGTCACCGGTCAAAGTTATCTTACCTGTGCCCTTTAGGGTATCGGTTATGCCCGTTTCTTTTTCTACATTGAACGTGAACCGGTTATATTCATCAGCCTGTCATCGGCCGCCAAGTTTTACGATATAGATATGGGTATTCTTCTTACTATCCTTTGTAGTCAGCGCGAAAGATAACATATTATCCTTTGCGTCTACAAGCTCGCTCTTTATGGTAAGTTTATTCCCGGCAATCTGGTTGCCCCATTTATCCAGAGTAAGCGCAAGATTATGATCCTTATCCAATGCCCATTTGCCTTTGAGTTTAAGTTGTTGTGGAATATTGCCCTGGGCTTTTTTTACGTGATAGGTGAGCTGATTATCTTTGTCTATTTCAAATTTTCCGTCAACCACGGTCCTAAATCCGGAAACGTCCGATTTCCTGCCCGTTTTTTCATAGACAAGCCTATTATGCGGATCAATTTCAAATCTTATCTTCTCTGTTTTTTTCATCACGCTCTGCTTATAATTCCTTTTGAATGTCGCAAAAGTTCAAAAATCCGCCTCAATTTCCCCTTGTTTTACGCTTGTTCCTCTTGCCCAATGTCGCAAAACTACTACTTTTGCGACGTCATTCTTAATTCCACTTTTCGTTTTTCGCTTTTGGTATCATTAAGCCAAAAACTTGCCTCTGGTATTGATTTATATATTTCGAATATCCTTTGAGCTTTTTCATAGCGCAATAATGCCTCTTTTCGTTCTCCACTATCTCTATAATCGTGACCAAGAAAAAGGTTTAGCTTTCCCGTAACGATTGTTTCACCTATTCCTAACCGCTCCGCAATTTTTTCTGCTCTCAGATATTCAGGTAAACTTTTGATGTAACCAAAAAGATGATTTGTAGCAATAGCCAAATTGAATCGGGGGATAAAAGAATCAGGTTTTATCTCAAGTGCTTTTTTCGAATAATCGACAGACTTTTTATTTTCTTTAAGAATATTGTAAATTAAACCTAAAGCAACTTGGACATTAAAATTACCGGGTTCGATTATTTCGGCTTTTTCAAACATTTCTTTTGCTTTCTTGATATCGCCTTGTTGCAAGAAAATATTACCTTGTTCAGAGTATGTATAGAATTCAGGAAGAACCCCACTTCTCTTCTCCATCTTTATTAATTCTTCTTGGGGCAAAACGCCTTGCTCAGTCTTTTTCCAAGATGTCCCCCATAGTGAGCCTTCTTTGCTTTCCTCGATTTTTTTAAGGACATTTTCAATAAATTCTTTAAATCTACTAATACCAATTATTAATACTACTCCGGATATTATTGCAACTGCTTGCAATTGTCGAAACAATGAAAACATAAGTAATAGACCAGATATGATGCGGTCACGGTAAGTTTGAATAAATTTCCATATTCTTTGTATGGCAAATTTTCCCATAAATGATTCCCCTTTTGCCTTCTTTAAAATTGATACTTCGTCCCCACATGCATAGCCTGTTTTGTTTTATCATCTTTCCACCAGCATCTCTGCTGCTTCCTCTAAGTCTTGATAAATTCACACTGGTTTTTCGACAACATTTCCATTTGCATATTTATGCAATATGCTTGATATCAATGTTTGATAGGGCAGTCCGTTTTCTACAGCCTTGCGTTGAATATGCACTATATCACTTTCTGACATTCTGATATTTATTCTCTTATTCTTGCGCAAAGTAGACTTTGCATATTCACGATATCGTACAACTTCTTTTTTAACGTTTGGAACGGACTTAAACGCACCGCCTTCGTAAGCCTCAAGAATTTCCTTGTCTTCTCCCTTTATTTTCATGTTTATCACCCCTTTAGATATTTTTTCGTTGCCTTACGGCTTGGAATTATTGTTTTTAAAAAGATTGTATCTTGACTTTCTATGAAAGGCACTAAATATGCGTAGTTCTCGATGTTTATTATAAACATCCTTTGCCCAGAATACTTACTTTGCTGGGGGTGTGGAACAATATCCAACACATCTCCTCTATCGATGTAAAATACGATATCTTCAAAAGATATCTCGCACTCCTCTTTTAATTGAGCATTCTTTTCGCTATTCCATTCAAATAATTTCATTCCATTATAATTGTAGCATTTTGTATGCTTTTTGTCAACAGGTATTCTTTTTACTCCTCCGCCAACATCTCTACCGCCTCGTCTGGATCTTCCGAAAACACCCGCAGCTTCACCTCTCAAACTCCACCCCCTGCTGAACCCTCAAAGTATTCTCCTGCGTCAACGTAGATAAATACCTTAAATAAGGGGACACTTTTTACAATATCCTCATTACCAGTGAGTTACAAAACAATTATTGCGAAGGAAAGGTGGAACAAAGGAAAAAAATTTATCTGTAATGCTCTGATACTCAATTAGTTATAAAGAGTGTCCCCTTTTTCCTCATTTCCTTGTAATAGTTCAGCTATTAGAAGAACTTACTCCGCCAACGACAATTAAAATTCCTAAATAATAAAGAATTGAAGAAGTACTTAGGGAGGAACTAAAGCGTTAAAAAACGAGCGGTTATTTCGTGAAAGCAATATTTTCCTTAATGTATCTAACGGGGCTAAGCCGTTAAGTTTGGCCGTTTGCAATACGCTAACCAGTACATTATGATT
>JAHJHM010000163.1 GCA_018823915.1 Candidatus Omnitrophota bacterium | reverse complement strand
TTTTAACTTGCTTGTGCCCGTTAGGGTATGCAATTTTCAATTTGCATTTTGCACTGAATATTCAGAAAAAACAGACGTGGTTCACTGAATATTTACGTATAATTTAACATGAAAAAGCCAGAGTTATACTTTGTAGGAAAATCCCTCGCGCCTAAATATCTGAAAAATCTCTTGCGACATTTTTCAGAAGCGCTTCGGGATTAATTCTCCGCCCAAAGCGGAGAATTAAGGAGGTAAGAAATGCAGTTTGATATAAGAGAAAAAAAATTAAGAAAAATCGGCAAGAAAAGAATTGAATGGGCGTTAAATAGAATGCCGGTTCTTGAACAAATCCGGGAACGTTTTAAAAAAGAGAAACCTTTGAAAGGATTAAACATTGGAGCATGCCTGCACATCACCACCGAAACCGCTGCCTTAGCCATAACTCTAAAAGCGGCCGGAGCTCATGCTTTATTCTGCGCATCTAACCCTTTGTCTACTCAGGATGATACGGCTGCCTCATTAGTTTTTGATTATGGTATTGAGGTATTCGCGATTAATGCTGAAAATACTAAAACTTACTATGAACATATTGATTCAGTACTAAAGATTAACCCTGAAATTACGCTTGATGATGGCGCGGATTTGGTGTCTACTATTCACAAACGGACTGCTTCTGGTAAAAAAGTAACGTTACCGTTGGCAAGCACCGAGGAGACGACCACGGGTGTAATCCGGCTTAAAGCTTTACAAAAAGAGGGACAGCTTCTTTATCCGATTATTGCTGTAAATGACGCTTATACTAAACATTTTTTTGATAATCGTTATGGTACCGGACAGTCAACGCTCGATGGAATAATTCGCGCGACTAATAAATTAATTGCCGGCACAACAGTAGTTATCTGCGGTTACGGGTGGTGCGGCAAAGGCGCGGCCAGAAAAGCTTGTGGTCTGGGCGCAAACGTAATTGTTTGCGAAGTTGATCACTTAAAAGGGCTAGAAGCGGTTATGGATGGATTTCGGGTAATGCCAATGAGAAAAGCGGCCGAAATCGGCGACATTTTTATCACTCTTACCGGCGACATAAACGTTATCTCAAAAGAACATTTTCCTTTATTAAAAGACAAAGCTATTATTTGTAATTCCGGACATTTTGATGTAGAAATCAACATTAAAGCTTTAGAAAAAATGGCTTCAAGTAAACGAGACGTTAAGCCCTTAGTGACGGAGTATACCTTTAAAAATAAGAAAAGAATTTATTTGTTAGGAAAGGGAAGATTGGTTAATCTCGCTTGCGCTGAAGGCCATCCGGCTGAAGTTATGGATTTAAGTTTTGCTAATCAAGCTTTAAGCTGCGAATATATTGTTAAAAACCACACAAAGTTGGAGAAAAAAGTTTATAAAGTGCCTGATGAAATTGATAACAAAATCGCCAAGCTTAAACTAGAATCAATGGGAATAAAAATCGACAGTTTAACTAAAGAGCAGAAAAAATATTTATCTAGCTGGGAGGAAGGCACGTAAGTAAAGGCAAAAATCAAAAGGCAAAACTCAAAAGTGCAAATCAAAATTCAAAATCTGAAAGAAACTTAATACTTACGACTTATTATGAAGAGGATAGGGGTTTTAACTAGAGATTGCGCGGGAGTAAATGCTTGCATTAGGGCGGTAGTACGAACAGCAGCTTGCTATAATATTGAGGTTGTAGGAGTATTCAAGGGCTATGAAGGTTTGATGAACGGGGAAATTAAGATTATTGACCGCCGTTCGGTATCAGGGATCATAAATTTAGGAGGAACATTCCTAAAATCCGCCCGCTCTAAGAAATTTTTAACCGAGGCCGGCCAGATAGAGGCAGTAAAGAATATAAAAAATAATGGGATTGATGGGTTAGTTGTTGTGGGCGGTAACGGCTCTTTAACCGGCGCGCACATTCTTGCCAGTAAATATTCTATTCCTTTAATAGGGATTCCTGCCACAATTGACAACGATATAAATGGTGTAGATTTAGCTATTGGCGTCGATACGGCAGTAAATGTTGCCCTAGATGCTTTGGATAAGATAAGGGATACTGCAATTTCTTTAGAAAGAATATTTGTTGTAGAAGTTATGGGTAGAGACTGTGGTTATATTGCCCTAAGAGTTGCTTTGGCCGGAGGGTGTGAAGAAGTTTTAATCCCTGAGAAGGAATTTGATATTAAGAAAATGTGTGAGGAAATTACCAGAGGTAATACAAAAGGAAAGGTTAGCTGGATAATCATTGTTGCTGAGGGTAAGGCACGGGCTTGCGATATCGCTGAAAAAATTACACAAATCACAAACTTAGAAACAAGAGAAGTAGTTCTAGGGCATATTCAAAGAGGAGGAAGGCCCACTGCTATTGATAGAATTCTTGCTGCCCGCCTGGGTAATTTCGCCGTAGAACTTCTAAAGAAACAAGAAAGCGGGAAATGCGTAACTTTAAAAGATGACAAGCTGGTTGCTTTTCCACTGGAGGAAGCAATCAAGCCTAAAGACATAGAAGTAGAAAATTACTATAAGCTAATAAAAATACTTACTTAAGAAGGAGGAGGTAAATAGTCAGTAAAGTACGTTTTATTGCAAAATGCAAATTGCAAAGTGAAAAATGCAAAATAAACTTAAAAGAAATAGAAGAAATAATAGAGATTATTGCAAAATTAGTAATTACGGCAAAGAAAAATAAATAATTT
>JAHJHM010000261.1 GCA_018823915.1 Candidatus Omnitrophota bacterium | reverse complement strand
CACTCTTAACCTGAACGGCCAGGCCACAGGGACGAGGATAGTGTTAAACTCGGATGATCCCAGCGCCGCGCCTCCTGAACCTGATAAACGCTTTACACTTAGCGTATCCGAGGCAACGACAGCTTATTATCTTGATGTCTCTAACGCCGAGGCATTAGGTTTTGATATCACGGCCAGGGATTCTTTGGATACAAGCAATAATGACGCCGAAGAAGGGACTCCGCAGTGGGTATTCGGTTATGATATAGGTGGACTGGTATATTCGGACAGAGGGACAACTTTGATAGGAAGCGGTAAATCTATAGCCTTGATCATCAACGGCGTAAGTCAGGGCGCGGAGGTTACAGACGGAAGCAGTAATTACATCTTCTCGAAGATAGACTACTCATCAGGCGACCTCATCCTTGTTTACATAGACGGAGACGCGGTAGACGGAAACACTATCGCGATCGCGGGAACCCCTGCAGACATAACCGACTTAAACATCTACGGCTCGACCGTTATCGCGCGGCATGAGAACGCGGGACCGATAACCAACACCACCTTCGATACCGGCTATTACGCGGATGCCGGGAATGTGGTTTACACTGACCCCGCGGGCACAGGTAACTTAGCTTTAAGCTCGGGGACGGACTTCCTTGTCTGGACAGGGGACACCTATACCCCGGGAGGCAACCTCACCACGGATGAGTTGATAATCCAGACAGGGGCAACATACACCGCGGGGTCGGGCACGATAACCGTATCAGGCGATTTTACTAACGCGGGCACGTTTACCCCGGGGACAAGCACGGTTATTTTTGACGGGACAACCTCTTTAACGAGCGGGGGGTCTCTCCTTAACAACGCGCAGATAGGGACGGATACAGCATCCGGCTCGGTTACGCTGGCGGATGCCGCGGATATTGACGGTTTGTTGACCTTTAATACTACAGGGGGAACGGCGAGTTTGGACCTAAGTTCTCAGACACTGAATTACGCCGGCGCGGCGCTTGATTTGACCCTCGCTGATACCTTTACCGCGACAGGCTCAACGGTGATATTTGACGGGACAACAACTCTCACAAGCGCGGGGAACAGTTTTAATAATGTCCAGATAGGTTCTGCCACGTCCGGCGGCTCGCTTACCTTAGCTGATGAGGCGGATATTGACGGCGCCGTTTCTGTCGGAAGCGCGAACCCGACTGAATTCGTTTTGACCGGTAAGACCCTGTTATACGGGGGTTCTAACCTCAACCTTAATAACTTAGATATCTTTACGGTGGCGGGTTCTACCGTTACCTTAGATGGCGCGGGCGCGCAGTCCATAACAAGCGAGAGCAACATCTATAACAACCTGACCATAACCAATGCTTCAGGCGCCGGGGTGACTTTTGCCGATGCTTTTAGCGCGGCCAATCTTACCTGCAATACGGCCTCGGCAAAGCTTACCTTTGGCGCCGGCTTAACTTATACGATTATCGGCACTTTGACCTTAAACGGCCAGGCGACCGGGACAAGGATAGTTTTGGACTCAAGCGACGGGGCAACCAGGTTTAACTTCGATGTCTCCGGCGGGGCGCAGAACGTCTATTATGTGGATGTGTCGAATTCGGGGGTAGCGGGCACAGCGGGAAATGACATCACGGCGCGTTATTCTGTCAACGGAGGCAACAATGACGATGCCGATGCTTCGCCCCACTGGATATTCACCCTCGATATATTGGGCACGGTCTATTCCGACCGCGGCATAACCGGTGTCGGGGCGGGCTATGACATTGCTCTGGTGATAAACGGGGCGAGCCAGGGCTCTGCCGATACTGACGCGGGGAGTGAGTATAATTTTGTCGATGTCACTTATTCTTCAGGGGACGTTATTCTGGTTTATATAAACAACGAGGACGTTCAGGGAAATACCGTAACCATCGGCGCCTCAGGCAGTATTTATGATCTCCATATCTACGGAGATGCGGTTATCGCCCGGCATGAGACAGCCGGGCCGGTTACCAACGCTGTCTTTAATACAGCTAAAGGTGGGGCAACTGACCCGGACATACTTTATTCCGTATCCGGCTCTGACTTGACGATGATCTCGGCAAGCGCGGGGTTTTTAGTCTGGCAGGATAAGACCTACACCCCGGGAGGCGATTTAGACGCGGGGGACATAATCATCCAGACAGGCGCGATTTTTAGTCCGGAAGCTAATACGATAAATATATCAGGAGACTGGGCCAACTCAGGCACGTTTACGGCCGGCGCGGGCGCTGTTATATTCGATAAGACGACAGGCGCGCAGACCCTTAACGCGGGCGCGTCAAGCTTCTACGACCTCCAGCACACACAAGCGGGAACGTTACAGCTTTTAACCAATAACCT